>JALYLU010000073.1 GCA_030774075.1 Actinomycetota bacterium
CGCGATCTGCGTCGCCAAAGCGAAGCTGTGACCTGACCGAATCCGTGGTGTGACCACATTCCACGATGCCGGGTATTGGCCGTCGCGTTGGCCGGGCGAGGATGGCGGGCCGCGCCGGTGGCAACGTCCGCTCACGGGTCATGGGCCCGCGCTCGATGCCGAGCACGTCGAGGTGCGATCGCGTGATGCGATCGCTGCGACCATGGTCGTTCTGCGCGCGCCCGGTGAGGTGTTCCTCCTGCGCCACACCCTGGGTCCCGACACGATCGCGTGGATCGAACGCGTTGACCCGATCACGCTCGAGCCCCTCGAGCGTTCCCAGGAACTTGCCGGCGGTCCGACCTGGCCGGGTGGCATCGCCGCGCACGCGAACGGCTCGTTGCACGTCGTGTTCGGGAACCACGCGCACCGGCTTGCACCCGATCTGAGGGTGCTCGCATCTCGTGACCTGCCGCGCCGGCTCCCCTACAACAGTTTCGTGGTCGTGCCCGACGGTCATCTCGTGACGAAAGATTTCGGCGGCATGCTCCCCGGCGACGATCTCGCGACACACATACCGCAGCCGGCGGAGATGCTCGCGCTCGATCCGGCAACGCTCGAGATCGTTGCTCGGTGCGCGCTTCCCGAATCGTCGATCGCGCGGCTGTCCGCCGATGGCGACATCGTGTATGTGGTCGGGACGTCGACGTTGTTTCGCGTCCGGTGGGACGGCGCACGCCTCAGGCTCGAGGAAGGATT
Organism: Actinomycetota bacterium; assembly: GCA_030774075.1. GTDB lineage: Bacteria > Actinomycetota > Acidimicrobiia > IMCC26256 > PALSA-610 > PALSA-610. Next base: position 739 of record JALYLU010000073.1, read on the forward strand.
CGCCGGCCGCTACCGAACGATCCCCGGTCAGACGTACGGGTGGGATGCGGTACTCGCGCTCGGCGCGGCGTGGTTCCTCGACAACGGCGAGGGCAGCGAGCGCTACGTCGGGACGTTTCGCGGGCGGGGCATCTCGACCGCACCGTTGCATCTCGTCCGGGTCGATCTCGTGACGGCCGCCGTGAGCATGACGGAGATCTGCGGGCGCCCCAACGGCTTGGTTGCGAACCCGCCGGTCGTCGACGAGGCACGCCGGATCGTCGTGGGCTACGACAGCGGCAACGGCGTGCTGGCGGCGTTCGATGTCGCCGACGACGGCCTGACCACGCTGCGGTGGCGGCGCGAACAGAACCATGCTTGCCATCCGTTGCTGTTTCCCGACACCGGAGAGCTCGTGACGAACGACCACGACGCGACGCGCATGGCCGATGCGATTGTCGTGCTCGACATCGAGACCGGCGCAGAGCGTCTGCGTGTCGATGCCGGCAGCGCCGTCCAATCAGTTCTCTTTCCTGCGCCGGGCTTCGACCGCGACTTCTACTACTGCTCGTTCGCCACCCTGACGCGGGTCGCCTACCGCGCGTGACGCGACTGGATCACTTCCGTCGTCACGTCGACGGCTGGACCGGCGTCTGAGATGGTTTGTTCGGCCAGTCGCGGAACGTGCGTCGGTGACGGGCCATCTCGGCGAGCATCGCGTCGATGTAGACGAGCTTGCGGATCATGTAGGACCGCGACTCCTTCGGATCCAGGTAGAGATTGAAAAGCCGTCCGTAGGCATAGTGCTGCACCGACCCGGTGAAGCCACCGGGGTTGAGCACATCCGTGTCGTCGTCGGTTATCGACGTCAGCATGTATTTGTACTCTCCGACGCGCAGCGCCGAGTAGTTCGCGGTCAGCCAGTAGTGCTGGAACTTCCGGTTCGACACGACCTCGCCCTCGTCCGCCGGCGCCAAGAAGAACGACGTCTGGTCGACGGCGTCGAGGTACCGGTCGGTCGGCAACCGGCCGGCCGCTCCGGCCAACGTCGCGCACGTTGCGAACAGGTCGAGCAGGTGCACGATGCCGTCACTCGCGCGGCCCGGGTCGATCATCCCCGGCCACGACACGATCGCCGGCACGCGCACGCCGCCTTCCCACGTAGAGCCCTTCGCGCAGCGGAACGGCGTGAACGCGGAGTCAGGCCACGTTTCCATCTCTGGACCGTTGTCGGATGAGATGACCACCATCGTCGAGTCGAGCTGCCCGGTTCGCTCGAGTGCCTCGACCAGGCGGCCACAGATTTCGTCGAGCTCGACCAAGGCGTCCTTGTACGGGTGCTTCGCCGGCGAGCGACCCAGGAAGTCGGGATGCGGGTAGTTGTCGAAGTGCGCCCCGCGGGTGCAGTGGTACAGAAACCAGGGTCGATCGGAGTCCACCATGCGCTCGATGAATGCCTCCGAATAGCTGCACCACTTGTCGTCGAGCAGCGACAGCACGGGGATCGTAACTTCCTCGACCTCTTCGAGCTCGCGGTCGCGAGCGGCGTGCACGAAGCACTTGTTGAAGGGGATGTTCTTCACCCAATCGGTGCGCGCATCGCTATATACAACCTCCGGGAAGAAGTACGGGTCGCGCCACTCCGTATACATGTCCGACACCGACAAGAAGCCGTAGAAGTCGTCGAAGCCGACATGCTGCGGTTGGCTTTCGCGGTTCTCGCCCAGGTGCCACTTGCCGACCGCCTGCGTGACGTAGCCCGCGTCGGAGAGCAACTGAGGCAGCGTGATCTCGCCCTGCAGCCCACCGGGCATGCCGTACATCGGCGGGACCAGCAGGCCGTGACGCATCGGGAGCCGTCCCGTCATGATCGACGCCCGGGTCGGCGTACACGACGGCTCGCTGTAACACGACGTCAAGAGCAGACCCTCACGCGCGAGACGATCGACGTTCGGCGTGGGCGCACCCAGCGCCACACCTCCGCCGTAACAACCAAAGTCGCCCCAGCCGACATCGTCCATGAGGACGACGAGCACGTTCGGGCTTCGCCCGGCGCGCGCCACGAAGCCTTCCAGCTTCGACCGCGCAAACTGATCCCGATCGGGAAGCGTGAAACGCGGCTCGCGGTTCGCGGCCGGCGCCTCGGTCGCGCCCGTGATCGGGTCGACGCTCGGATCGTGTGCGACGCGTTGTTTGCGCGACGAACCGGTATGCCTGTGCTCGGTCATCGATCCCCTCGTCGTCCGGCCGTAAGTCTCGGGAGCGTAGATTTACATCAACCCTGCCGTCAGCGCTGGCGCGTGACGACCGATCGCAGCATCATCGCACCATGCCGTTCTTCGAACCCATCTCTCCACCGCCTCCCGAGGAACACGAACAAGCCGAACGCCTGTGGGCACCGCCGCGATGGGACCGTCCATCGGAAGGAACGCTGCCCGTCACCTTCGGGGTCTCCCAACTGATTGGACGTACCGATAACGCCGCGCTCGCGCTCGATCATCTGCGCGTGTACCCCAACGGCTTTCAGCTTGTCGTGACCGTCATTGTGAGCCCTCGCCTCCCTCCCGAACTTCACATGGGCGGCTTCGCGTCCTTCTCGCTGATGACAACTGCGACGACCGCACCGGCCGACAAGGACAAACCGAATCCGCCACCTCCGCCCCCGCGCACTCGCATCCGCAGAGGAATGCTGGACATGGCTCCGCGTATTGGAATTCGCTTCTCGAACGGGCAGAGTGCCGGGTCGGCGCCGCAATCAATATTCGAAGTAGCCAAGGACGAAGAGGGCGTGCCAACACAACCGGTGATCGTCGGTGGCGGAGGTGGTGGAGGAGGCGGTCACTTCCGCTTCGAGTACTGGGTCTTTCCGCTGCCAACGCCGGGACCGCTCGAAGTGTTCGCAGAATGGCCGCTTGCGGGCATGGAGGAGACCAGCGTCGTCATCAGTGGCGACGACGTTCTCGACGCAGCTCAACAGGCAATGATCCTCTGGTCCTGACAATCCGGGACCGCGGATCGGCTGCTCGGGCGCGATGATCGGCGAGTGGAAGCCGAACCCGAGTTCCGTCCGGACTTGTATCGAGGGACGGCTCGCTTCTATGACAGGTTCAGAGTGCCGTACCCGGCGCCTCTGCTCGATGACCTGTGCCGCCGGACCAACGCGACAGGCCAAGGACGGCTGCTGGATCTCGCGTGTGGCACGGGGCAGCTTGCGTTCGGTCTCGCCTCGCGGTTCGCGGAGATATGCGCCGTCGATCAAGAGCCCGAGGCCATCGACCTTGCTCGCACCAACGCTCGTACGCGCCGAGTTCACAACGTTCGGTGGGTGGTCGGACGCGCCGAGGACGTCGAGGCCGATCGCGACTTCAACCTCGTCGTAGTCGCCAACGCGTTTCACCGGCTCCAACGACGCCGGGTCGCCGAGTCGGCGCGACGCTGGCTTACCCCGGGTGGGCACTTCGCCCTTGTGTGGAGCACATCACCCTGGGACGGAGACCAGGAATGGCAGCGCGTCCTCGCACGGACCATGCGAGATTGGGTCGAGGCTGCACACGCCGCGGATCGAGTCCCGGCCAACCTGGACCAGCACCTTACCGACGAACCACACGCGGCCGTGCTCACCGAGGCCGGATTTGCAATCGTCGGCGGGCATGACTTTCCGACGCCGTACGAGTGGACCATCGAGCGCCTGAACGGCTTCCTTTACTCGACCTCTGTCCTCTCGAAGATCGCGCTCGGATCGCACGCACCCGCGTTCGAGCAAGACCTACGAGATCGTCTCTTGCAGGTTGCGCCTGACAACGTCTTACGCGAGTCGATCGGCTTCCACTACACCCTTGCGCGTCTCCTCTGAGCCGCGCCCCCGGAGCGGCGGTCGGCGGACGTGCGCGCGTCACTGTGGGCGCAGCACCACCCAGGTCCGGCTCTCGTCGAGAAAGCCGGTGACTTGTAGACCCGCGTGCGCCGCCATCGCGTCAAGCCGGTCGTCGTTCACATCGCAGGACACGAACTGTTGACGATACGACGCGCCCTCAACCTCGTAGAACATGGTCGCGCGCAGCACGCCGGGCACGGGGTGCTCAACGTCCGCCAAACTGAACGACACTCCGTGACGCTCTCCCGACATCGGTCGTGCAGCGTCAATCCATCTTGGCTCGTGGCGCTCGACCAGCAGTACCCCGGAAGCGGCGAGGTGGCGGCTCGCCGCGGCAAGGAAGTCGGGACCGCGCTCGTCGTTCACCAATCGGCTCGCGAGGGTCACTGCGGGCCAAATCCGTGGGGACAAATCCAGCGTTGCGATGTCTGCAAGCAGAGCCTCGACTCCGCGCAGTTTGGATGCATGAGCGAGCATGGCGTCGCTGTTGTCCACTCCGGTCACCGAGTGGCCCAGCGCGACAAGAGGGCGACTGACGCGACCAACGCCACAGCCGAGTTCCAGTATCGCCGCCTCCGACGGAATGGCGCCGTCGATGAGCGCCGCCTCGTCGTCTCCGGGAATCGTCAGGTAGACGGCGATGGGACTCTCGTCGGGAGCGGACGACGCACCGCAGAGCGAGTCATGCATCGGTTGCGCGTGTTGGGTCGTCTCCTGCGAGACGCACCAGGCCCGGTCGACCGCTCTCCGCCACGACCGCACAGAGCGTGAAGGTCTCGCCCTCGTTCGTGTGCCGCGTCAGGTTCGACATTCACACATCATCGCGTGCACCGTCGGAAGATGTGGCGCGGGTGCGCTGGTGCGGGAACGTCGAGTCAGCGCGCGATCGGCATTTGCAGTTCGGCGACGTTGCGAGAGTGATCGTCTTCGTGAAACTCCAGATACAGCTCTCGGCTGCGACCGCCGAGGCGGTAGCCGCTGTCCTCGATCCACTCCACGAGCGCTTCGTACACCGGCACGATGTCTTTCATCGAGCCGTGATGCACGACGGAGGCGACCTCGACGACGGGCAAGGTGATCACCGAGACGCCGTCACCAGACGCGACCGCTCGATCGTAGATCTCGAAACCGACGTGCGCGACCAGCGAACCGTCGTCGCGCGGTTCTTCGTACCAACCGACCATCATCCCCGCTCGCGCGTCGACACGCTGGAGGTGCTCGAGCACGCGCGGGACGAGCGCTTGAAAGGTCTTGTTCAAGACGGGACCGAAGCCCGGCGCGACCGCCGTCGCTTCGGCAACCGTCAACGGCTGGGTCATCTTCACGACGACATCGGGAACCGGCATGGTGTTGCTCCTCTCCAAGAATCGGAGTCTCGCTTCCACTCTGCCCAGCCGCGCCTGTTCTTCGGCGACCGTCGCTTCGATTTGCGCTTGACGCAGGCGCAGCATCCCGCGCAACGCCTCGACGCCCAGATTGCCGTCGACCACCGCGCCGATCTGATCGAGCCGGAACCCCAGATCACGGAGCGCCAAGATTCGGTGGAGCCGGGCGAGTTGCCCGATCCGATAGGAGCGATACCCGGTCGATGGGTCGATCCGGTCCGGGACGAGGAGTCCCACGTCGTTGTAGTGCCGCAACGTCCGGGGCGAGACCTGGCCGAGCTGTGCGAACTCTCCGATGCTCAACATGACGACCCCACCCAACACCTTGACGTCGCGTCAAAGTCAAGCCCACGACCCCGACGAACGCACCCTCCGACATGGGGGTCAAAAGTCTGGATCGTCGGCGAAGGTCCAACGTGGCGCTGGATAGCTCGCGCGTAGAACTGAGAGATCGTCGAGCCAGTCGCGACGCCTCAAGGGTTGGATCTCGTGCAAATCGAGCGCGTCGTCGCGGCTCTCGAACCCCCAACTGAAGCCGAGGACAGGTACAACCCGACGCGGATTGCCGTCGAGCAGCTCGTCGATCGGAGTCGTTGCCAGGAAGCTGTGCGCCAACCACTCGGGCGGAGCAGGACCCGAACGCGACGGGGCGTCGAAGAGCGTCGGCTCGGTCCCGTACCAGCAGTAGGGCGACTGCGCATCGCCGAAGAGCGCGAAGGGATCGACCTCGAACTGCTCGCCGAGGGACTCGTTGTCAGTGCTGCGGACAAGCTGTACCCAGCCGAACATCGCCCGGTATCCGCGCCGCGAGAAGCGCACCGTGGCCGTACATACCGGATACCCGAGGGCTCCGGTATTCCAGCATCCATACGCGGCCGGATCATCATTCGCGACGCAGTCGACGCGCACATCGCCGGTTAGGCCATCCCACGAAAACTGCATGTCCCTCTGCATGGCGCTCCCAACTTCACCCCGACGCGCTTGCTATCTCACGCGCGCCAGATTGCTCGATCCCGAGCACTCGAGCGAGTACCGATCGGCGGTCATGTATCAACGGCCACGACCGCGTCGCTGATCGTTTCGATTTGTTCGAAGCGAGCCGCCATCTCCTCGGAGAGGTGATGGCGTTCGGCGAGCCATGAAGGCGAGTTGTAGCTGACCGAAACAGATCCGGCCGGGTCCTCAGATACGAGCAGCTTGAGAGGCAGGTCGAGAGCGGCGAGCGGTGCCGCGACCATGACTGGCGTACCGGCCGTTGGACTTCCAAAAATGACCAGCTTGGTGTCCGGCATCGTCAGCCCGACGCGGTTCGCCTCGCCGCTGTGATCTATGACCGCGAAGAGCATCACGCCCTTCTCTTCGATGAGCCGCTGGAGGCGAGCGACCGTCGCCGCGACAGAGCGCGGACTCGGTTTCGTAACGATGCCCCCAGATGCGTTCTGTAGATGAGATCCCATGCCGGTCAGCTTCGCGCTTGCCGTCCGACACGCCAATCGCAGACTTCGGCCGCATCGTCGCTACGCCCGATCAATCACCGCACGGGCGATCACATGCAGCCACGGTTCGGTGCGACCTTCGACGTGATCGATGGATTCCAAGTGCCAACCCGTGACATTGAGCACGGTGCGCACTGCAGGTTCGCGCCAATAGGTGAAGTGACGCGGTAGGTCGAGCTTGGCGTTGCTCCACGCCTCGCCGTCACCCTCCTTCAGAGTGAATGCCAGCAGGCCATCGTCGACGACGGCGCGCCGGGCTCTCGCCAGCGCGTCGCTGAACTCAGGGCGGCTCAGATGCAGCAGGACCGCGTGGGCGAAGATCGCGGCATACGGTCCGCCGAACTCGTCCGTTCGGATATCGAGCAGACGGGCATCGAAGCCGTCCTCACGCATCATCTCTATGAACGCCCGCGTCGCGTCTGTCCGGATCACGCGGGACCCGCGGCGCTCGAGGTACAGCGCCTCCCGACCAGGTCCGCTGCCGAGTTCCAGGATCTCCCCGGATCCGACCAGCTGCGTGACACAGTCGAGAAATGCGAGCAAGGACTGTCCCGGCGGCGTGCTGCGGTCCCGATACCGCTGCGCGGCGAGTTCATAGGTGGCGAGCGTGATGTCGCCCGGTTCAGCCACGTGCGCTCGGTAGCGAGTGCCGTCCCTCCAAGGGCGCTCATAATGCCTGCTCGGGAGGCGTCATGCGAGCGCCGATCGGCAGAAGTGCACGAGGCGCGCCCTAGTTGGTGTGAAGCAGATGGCGAAGGCGGACTTGCCTTCCGTCGTCGGGAGTGCCGCCGTCGCGATGCCAGCAGGTTGACGCGTCAGAACGCGAGGCCGCGCTCCTATCCAGTGTCGGACGAGGCGGGCCGAACCACGGGAACCATCGCAGGCGACTGTGCCGCAGACCCAATGCCGATCGCGAGATCGCCGTCGGCCTACGCGCGCGCTTCGATCCAGAACCGCTCGGAGGCGACCCGGATGGGGCTGCCGTGCAGGCGAAGCAGCGCGTCCCGGTGACGTTCTATCGAAAAGTCGCGGACACCCCACTTCACGTTGCTGAGGTACCACGCGAGCGCGCCGATGTCGGCGAACACCGTGGTGGCTGTGCCGACGGCGGATTGTTGGACGCGCAGCCCGGCGTGCTGGAGTTGTTCGACCGCGAGATCGATGTGGAAGTCGTCGTCAGCGGCTGGGTCGAGTGCGAGGAGCTCGTGGAAGCGCCGCGCTCCCGACCCGGCCTGCTGGGTGAGGAACACGCCCCCGTGACGCAGCATTCGGCGGACTTCGACTGCGACGAAGGATTCGTGGCGGTTTACGACCAGGTCGAACGCCCCGTCGCGGAAGGGGAGCCGACCGGGGGGTGCGCGGGTCGCCTGATCGGCGTTGTCGATCGCGCCTTCGTCCTGCACTACTGCGATGCCGAGAGGCCCGAGTCGAGCGGCGGCGATGGGGACGTTCGGCGGCCAGCTCTCGGTGGCAACGGTGCGCGCGGCGTGGCGCCGGTTGCTCAGCCACTCGCCGCCTCCGGTGCCCATGTCGAGCATGGACGCCGCTTGGACGGCAGCGTCGTCGACGATTTGTTCAAACGACCACGGCGGCGGCTCGAGAACGAGACGATCGCCGAGCACGGAGAAGTCCCAGCCGCGAAACGGGATGTCGAGTGCTTGCTGAAGTAGCTGTTCGGCCGACGACGACGCCATCAACTCGATCTTGACCGAACTCGACGACGCACGCTCGTCCAACGCACGCTATCCAGGAGCGGAAGCCGGCCACGCGAAGTCGGCGGCGATGGCCTCGAGCGAGAGCAACGTCTCGTCGTCGCAGAGCGCACCGAGAATGCCGGCGCGGTAGGCCTCGCGGGCCGACAACCCGAGCCTGGCAGCCGCGTCGTAGTCGCGGGAAAGGTCGGTGTCGAACATCGCGGGATCGTCGGTGCTGATCGAGCACAGCACCCCGGCCTCGAGCATCACGGGGAGAGGATGCGTCTCGAGCGCGTCGATCGCACGCGTGCGGAGATTCGATATCGGGCACACGTCACACACGATTCCGCGAGAAGCGAGCTCGTCGAGGAGGGCCGGGTCGTCGACCGCCCGGATGCCGTGTCGGAGCCGGTCGGCGCGGAGCGCATCGAGTGCGCCGCGGATCGACGCGACGCCCTCGGTCTCTCCCGCGTGCGGCACCGACCCGAGGCCGCCGTCTTTGGCGATACGAAACGCACGCGCAAACGGCGCGGGTGGGAATCCCGACTCCCGTCCACCGAGACCGAGGCCGACGACGCCACGGTCGCGGTACTTGACCGAGGAGCGCACCGTCTCGAGCGCGGCCTCGATGGGGAAGCCGCGGGGTATATCGGGCGTGAGGCGTACCTCGACACCGGTCGTCTCCTTCGCTTCTTCTGCGCCGTCGCAGAACCCGGAGAAGACCTCGTCCCACGACGCGCCGCCGAGCACCCGCTCGGCCGGGGTGAAGATGCCCTCGATGTATACCGCTCCGTGCGACGCCGCCTCTTGCGCGTACGACACCACGACTTGGCGGAAGTCGACCTCGGTGCGGATGACGTGCGTTGTCATCATCCAGAGCTCGATGAAGTGGTCGAAGTCGCGGAAGCGGTACAGCTCCGCCAGCTCGTCGACGTCGTGCGCGGGGAGCGTAAGCCCATTGCGGTCGGCGATGTCGAGGAGCGCCGCGGGTCGCACCGCGCCTTCGAGGTGAACGTGAAGCTCGATCTTCGGTGTCGGTGCAGCGGGCATGCCGGCTCCTTGGCGCGTCGAAAGCGATGCCTTCGCCGCGAACCGGGGCCTTCAGGCCCTGCCCTTCTGGTCAGCTCGTGACGTCAGGATGATAGCGGTCAGAGCATGAGCTTGCCGCCGAGGAACACTCGGGAAACTCGAGCGCCGCACTTGCCGTAGAAGCGGAGGTTGCTCACCCACGCGATCTCGCCGGTCGCGCAGCCACGCGCTCCGAGGTCGGCGCACAGCGCAGCGACAACCGCGGCTCCGACGCCCCCGTGCTGCCATGTCGGATCGGTTGCCATGGGTCCGATCCAACCGAAGCGGTTGACCGAGTGACACCCGAAGCCGATCGTCGCGCCCTGCGCGTCGCGGGCGGCAAACGCGGTGCCGAGCATGGTCGCGCGGTCGAGCTCGGGAACCCAGTAGGGGTACGCGCGCGCCGCGAGCTCATGGGCGGCGTCGCCGGTCTCGCGCTCTACCACAACGCCCTTCGGTGGCGGCCGCCGGAACGTTGTGTCGATCGCCATGTTGGTACCCACCCAGTCGCGCTCGAAGCCGCACGCCTCGAGCAACATTCCGGCGCGCGTGTTGCACACGTCGACGCCCGGCCAGAGGTACCGAGGAACGGCGCTCGCGAGGAGCAGTTCACGCGCGCCGAGCTCGCGAGCACGGTCGGCGACCGCGCGCACCAACTCCTTGCCTCGGCCGCGGCTCTGCTCGGCCGGATGTACGACCACCAGCGTGAGCCATGCGGCGAGTAGATCGCCGAAGCGTTGCGTCTGCAGTGCCGCCGACGCGCGCTCGTCGCCGAGCACCTCGTCGTGTTCGGCGAAGCAGAGGTACGCGAGCTCGTCGGCGTTCAGACGCTCCTCCTGCATCGCGGCTTCGCACAACGCGGCGAGCGCGCCGGGATTCGTGCTCACGACTCGCGTTGCGGTGACGACCGTTGCAGCTCGCGCAGAGACCGGTAACTGAGCAGCGTGACGCCGGCCCGATCGATCAAGTCGCGAAACGACGGATCGCGGGTGAGGTATGCGTGATCCTCGACTCGATTCGCCCAGTCGGGATGCGAGGCGCGCAGCTCATCGGTGTCGATGCCCGGATGCAGGTAAACCTCGGTCACGCCCGGCGCGAGATCGAACAGTGCCTTCTCGATGCCGCGCCGCGAGCCGACGCTCGTGTACACGAAATGATCCGGGAACACGACGCCTTCCTCGTCGGCCAGACGCCGGTACGGAAAGCCGATCAGCCGTTCCGCGCTCGCACCGGCCATCCGCAGGGGGAGTTGGAAGTCGACGGCCATCTCCAAATACACGTCGAAGAACTCGGCGCGCAGCTGCATCGTTCCCATGTGCGAATCGATGTGCGACACGTCGAAGCCCCAATAGATCGCCCGTTCGAGCTGGGCCCGGCACTCCTTGCGCACCTCGTCGAGGTCGGCGTGATCCCACACGTCCTCGACGGTCCGGGGGAATCCACCGTCGCCGTCGAGCAGGCTGGGGGAGTGGGTGATCGGTCCCCAGCGGTAGGTTTCCCACTCCGAGTTCAAGGTGAGGTGCACTCCGACGTCCTCGCCGCGATACATCGCGGCGGCGTCTCGCGCCCACGGGCACGGAACCATCAGCGTCGCGCTGGTGGCGAGGCCGTCCCGGAGCGCTTCGTACACCGCGACGTTGGCCGAGCGCGACGACCCGAGGTCGTCGCAGTTGACGATCAGCAGCTTCGCATCGGGCGGGTAGCCGAGGCGCTCCGCGAGGCTCACGAGCGTGCAGGCTACGCGAAGTTCTTCGTGAGCAGCTCGCCAGCCTTCGCTACGGTCTGCGGATCGGACAGGGGCATGTTGAAGATCGGGCAGTCGATCCCTGCCGCGAGGATTGCCTCGACGTCACGTATCACCGCGTCGGCCTCGCCGACCGTGAATTGCTCCGAGAACTGGTCCCCGGCAAGTCCCGAAAGGAACCCGCGCACGCGTCCCGTCTCGTCGGCGTCCTCGGTGAGGACGAGCGTCCCGAGCCGCGTCGTCATGATC
>JALYLU010000074.1:0-10757 GCA_030774075.1 Actinomycetota bacterium
AACTTCTCGACGTCGAATCCCTCCACGTCGTCGACCTCGATCGCGACCATCACCCGGTCGCCGACTCGTTCGTCGGGAACGGCGTACACCGCGACCGAGCGCACCTGCGGATAGCGGCCGACGATGCGCTCGACGGGCGCCGCCGCGAAGTTCTCGCTGTCGACGCGCAGCCACTCGTTGGATCGTCCGGCGAAGTAGAACCATCCCTCTTCGTCGCGGTACGCGAGATCGCCCGACCAGTAGATGCCATCGCGCACCTTGGACGCGACGGCCTCCTCATTGCGGTAGTAGCCCTCGAACGCGGTGCCTGGGCGGGTGTTGACGATCTCGCCCACCGCTTCGTCGGCGTTCAAGAGCCGGCCCGTAGGGTCGAATCGCGCACGGGCGCATTCCTCGCCGGTGGCGGGGTCGTAGACGGCGATCGCCGCGTCCGCGGTCCCGAGCGCACCGGGCGGCATCGACGACTCTCGGCGGATGATGACGAGACCTTCGGTGGAGCCGTAGCTGTCGCGGACTCTGCAGCTGAAGCGGGCCGCGAAGGCGCGAATGTCGGACTCCGACGCCTCGTTCCCGAGTGCGAGCTCGAGCGGTGAGCTCGCATCCGCGGGCGATGGCGGCGTCGCGAGGATGTAGTTCAGGATCTTGCCGGTGTAGGCCAGCATGGTCGCCCCCATCCGATGGATGTCGGACATCGAGCGCGACGCGGAGAACTTGCTGCGCGTTCCGAAGGGTGCGGAAGCGTTCAGTGCGCTCGACAAGCCGGTGAAGAGGGCGCTGCTGTGGAACATCGGCAGCGGCGCGTACACCGCCCGGCCGGGACCGAGCTTGCCGATCGCGGCGCCTCCCGCGCCGGTCTTGGCGAAGCGCCCCTGCGTGCAGCGCACCGCCTTCGGAAAGCCGGTCGACCCGGACGTGAAGATGAGCAGGTACGGATCGGTGCGGAGCGCGGGCTCCCAGGAACGGTCGACCTCGGCGGTCACAAGGAGTTCGGCGCATCTCGAGGTGTGCGTCCCGAAGACGCGCTCGGGAGCAATGTGATGCGGAGAGGTCCGAAGCACGTCTTCGTAAGCCGCCGACGTCACCACGATCTGGCAATCGCAGTGGTCGATCAGGCGCGCGAGCTCGTTGCCTCGATATGTCGCGTTGATCCCCACGACGACGGAGCGGCTGATCGCCGCGGCTCCCAACCAGAACAGGTACTCCGGCGTGTTGTCGAGCAGCACGCCGATGTGCGGGGGCCGTGTCGGATCTCGGAACTCGGCCCACAGCGCGGCGCGCCGGCGTGACTCCGTCGCAAGCTCGCGAAACGAGAACGAAAGGTCTTCAAAGTGTGCGCCGATCTCGTCACTGTCGGCGTTCCGGAGGAAGAGCTCGGCAGCGGTCACGGCGAGCCCGCGCCACGAGTGTCGACCTCGACGATGTGGATCGCGGCGTCGCGCGTCCCCTGGATTGCGTCGCCGGGGAGCGCCAACGAGCTCAGAAGGAAGAGCGTCCGCAGTTCGGTACCACCGAGCGTGCACGCGATCGCGAGGCGTTCGCCCATGTTGATGCGGTTGAGTACCTTTCCGCCGGGTGCGATGCGGCGAAACTCGTGCGCGAGCGGAAATGCCGCCCAGAGCGCGCCGTCGAGGTCGAGGCAAATACCGTCGGGGCCGTCCGGCGAGCAGTCTGCGAACTCGGCGCGTTCTGTGAGCGAGCCATCCGGTGCGATCCTGAAGCGCGTGAAACGACGGCCGAGTGACTCAGCCACGATCATCGTGCGGCCATCAGTCGTAACGACGGACCCGTTCGGGAAACGGACGTCCTCGGCGACAATCCGGGCCGAGCCATCCGGCTCCACGAGCACGATGACACCCTTCGGATCCGTGTACGGAGGAAACGAGCCCACGTACGCATTGCCGCCCTTGTCCACCACCATGTCGTTGCACGGGTCGGGAACGAGGCCGCGGAGATCGGCGTGGACCCGCAGGTCGCTCCCGTTCCAGTGGAGGATCTCGGGCTCGAGCATCGACACGATCAGCAGCGAACCGTCGGGGAGGAAGCCGAGCCCCGAGGGCCGACGCCCCGGCAGCTCGACCACCGTTTCTACATTGCCGTTGCAGTCAACGGTGTACACCGCCTCGCCGTGCATGTCCGAGAACCACAGACGATCGCCGCGCCACCGGGGCCCTTCGCCGAACACGAATCCATCCGCCAGGAGGCGCAGCTGAACGTTCACGGCGGCGTCGTCAGCCAGCGCGTCGTCGGCCCTTGAGCAGCGCCTCGTTGGGCTTGTCCGGCAGCTCCGTCAGTGGCTGCCCGATCTCGCCGACGGTCGGACCGAACCGCTGCGCGAGCGGCGCGAGCGCGTCGAGGTCGAAGCCGTAGACGGTCGCCACCGTGGCGGCCAGTACCTGCTGCAGGTCGGCAGGATCCCAGTCGCAGAACAGCTGGCGAAGGTGCTCGCGCGTGTAGGGGCCGGTGCCCTCGTCGTGCGGGTAGTCGCTACCCCACATCACGCGGTCGAGCCCGAGCTCGCACATCGCGGTCACGTCTGAAGGACCCGGTTGGCTGACACCGATGTAGCAGTTTTGGGCGAAGTACTCGCTCGCGAGCCGCGGCAGCTTGTGGTCGTCGCTGTACGCGAGCTCACCAGTCCGTCCCGTCTCGTTGATCTGCCGAATCACCCGGTCCATGTGGTTCAGCAGCGGCGGGACCCACGAGCAGCCGAGCTCCGTCATGACGAACTTGAGCCGTGGGAACCGTTCGAAAACACCCGAGAGCATCAGTTGCGGCATCGGGCGCTGCGAGTAGAACGCCGCGTCGACGATGAAGAGCAGATTGGCGACGGTGAAGCGGCCGTAGTCGGGCACGCCTGAACCGCCGTGCGCGTTGACCGGAATCTCGAGCTCCTCGCACGTGCGCCAGATGGGGTCGTGCACCGGGTCGTACAGCGGTGCGACGTACTTCACGTCGGGGGCGAGCGTCGGTATCAGCACGCCGCCGCGCAGGTTGCGCTCCTTGATGAAGTGCAGGTCCTTGATTGCCTCGTCGACATCGTTGAGGAAGATCTGCCCCATTCCGGCGCGCTCGTCGGCGAACTCCGCGCACCAGTCGGCAACCCAGCGGTTGTGCGCGCGGATGCCGGCGAGCCGGTGCTCGAACTCGTCGGGCTTCGGCGGTCGCGCCAGGAGCACGAAGCTCGGGAAGAACGGCGGCACCGTGTTCGGGAACACGACCTCGCCCACCTGACCATCGGCGTGCAGATCACCAAGTCGCCGCTCGTTATCCCAGTTGCGGAGGCGACCGCCGTCCTGGAGGTCGCGGAAGGGGTTCTTGTACTTGCCACGCCACGCGTCGAAATCGTCGAGGTACTTCTCCTCGAGATACTCGCGGTAGGTCGCGTGGTTCGCGCCCGCGTGGCAGTCGGCCGAGATGATCGTGTAGTGGTCGTCGGTCGCCATCACCATGCCGAACCCCCGGAACATGACGTTGTGACCGGGAGGGTACTACCGCTAACCCAGAAAAGTTGAGGTCGACGTCGAAATTGGATAAGGTCCGAGGACGCGGCGTGGCGCCGGACGTCGGTCGCGCGCCTTCATCCGGGGGGTCTTCGGTGTCGGTCTCACGTCGACATATTGCTCTCGTTCTCATGCGTGCGCGGATCCTGGTCGTCGTTGTGACGGTCGTGGTGGTCGGGGCCTCGTGCGGCAACAGCGGGTCGAGCAACAAGTCGGCGTCGACGATCCCGAAGGGAGGCACGACACCCGCGTCGGTCAACCCATCGGTCCTGAAGACGAACGTGCACGTCTCGGCGCCAGGCGTGACCGATGCCGAGATCCGAGTGGACGCGGTGGTAACCAAGACGAACAATCCGACGGGTGGCGACTTCTCGGTGTTGGTGGACGGCATCAACGCGTACTTCAAGATGATCAACGATGGTGGCGGCCTTTACGGTCGCCAGCTCAAACTCACGAACGTGCGCGACGACCAGCTCGGCGCCAACGCGCAGGCGGTGCAGGCGGCCCTGTCGACCGACAAGGCATTCGCGACGTTCGGCGCGTCGGTGTTGTTCACGGGCGCCAAGCTCCTCGCGCGCGCGAATCAGCCGACGTTCATCTGGAACATCAACCCGGAGTTCGCCGGCAACAACAACATGTTCGCGGACAAGGGCGCCCTGTGCTTCAAGTGTCCGGGGCATGTGCTCCCGTGGGTCGCCAAGCAGCTCGGCGCGACCAAGGTCGGCATCATCGCCTACGGTGTCTCGGCCGAATCGACCGACTGCGCCGACGGGATCAAGAACTCCTTCGACAAGTATCCGACCGCCAAGGTGGGGTACGAGGACAAGTCGCTGCCGTTCGCGGCCCCGCTCGCGGCGCAGGTCACCGCGATGAAGAACGCGGGCGTGAAGTTCATCGGGACGTGCATCGACTTGAACGAGTCCTACGCGCTCGGCAAGGAGATGCAGCGTCAGGGCATGACCGCGGTTCAAGAGCTGCCGAACGGCTACGACGCGGGTTTCGCGGCTAAGAACGCGGACGCGTTGGAGAACGCGATCGTGAGCCCGTCGTTCCAGGCGTTCGAGCACCAGCCGCGGATCCCCGAGATGACGAAGATGTTCGAGTGGTTCCAAAAGATCGGCAAGCCGGTCTCGGAGATCGGCACCGCTGGCTGGGTGGTCGCCGACGAGCTCGTGACCGGCTTGAAGATGGCGGGGCCGGAGTTCTCCCAGCAGAAGGTGATCGACGCGCTGAACACGCTCACGAACTACACCGACAACGGGCTCATATCGCCGATCGACTGGACCAAACAGCACGACGATCCGCTGACCCACCCGCAGTCGCGCGCACCCCAGGAGTGCTTCAACTTCGTGAAGGTGCAGTCCGGCAAGTTCGTTCCCGTGTTCGGCGAGCCCGCCAAACCATGGGTGTGCTTCAACAAGGACGACCCCATCGTCGACCACCCGCAGTTCCTGAGCTTCGCGACCGGATAGGCGCGCCCGAGCGGTGCGGTGCGCAGTCGCGACCCGAGACGCGTCGAGCCGCCTCGGCATCGAGGTGCGCGTCACCAACAGTTGCCTGGTCGTGTCAGGACCCTTGGCATCGTCCGATCTTGTCGGTGTGGAACGTGCCGTCGGCACAAGGGAGGTCTGGGTTCTCGTGTGAGAACACTCCCCTCGGGCTTTCCCACCCAGGCACCACCCATGCGTGCACCATCCAGCCCGTTATGCGCATGTAGGAGCCATGCACGTTCGCGCATTGCACCGGGGTCACGTTGGAGTCGGGCGGGAAGAGGACGTCGCCGCCATTTCCGAGGCATACACCGCTGTGCCGGTGCCAATGGCGGCCGCGGCCTCGCCGCTGCGTTGGTCCTCAATCAGTCCTCAGCAGTCCTCAATCAGTCCTCAGAATGGCGGTCTCTGACGGGCTGTCACGGACAGCACCGGTCAACGTTTTCCCAGCTCAGAGTCCATGTTCGGCGCGACGGCCGAGGTGGTGGTGGCGAGTCGGCCTGTACGCCGGATTCTGTTCGGGACCTTGCGGTCCGTTGGCGGCCATCCATCTCGGCCGGCGGTTACCCGCCGGCTCCAGCGGCCTACCCGGGGTCTGACGGGCGGGACCACCCTCCCCCTGCTCGGCCTTGCTCCGGATGGGGTTTACCGAGCCATCCGGGTCGCCCCGGATGCTGGTGCGCTCTTACCGCACCGTTTCACCCTTACCTGTGCGGCGGACAGACCTCTGCAGGTCGGCCCAGCCGCCATCGGCGGTCTGCTCTCTGTTGCACTTTCCTGCGGGTCACCCCGACTGGGCGTTACCCAGCATCCTGCCCTGTGGAGTCCGGACGTTCCTCGGACGGATCACCACTCCGAAGAGCGGGTCCGTACGCGGCCGCCCGGCCGACTCGCCACCGCTCACCATTCAATCACTCGGATGGTTGGGTACATACCGCCGCCGCGTCGGTCAGCTTCGATGTGATCGCGTATGAGGCCCAAGGGACACACGAGGGCGATGTGCGCTCGCAGTGACCGTCGCCATAGCGTGAGTCAGCGATCGACTCGAGAGGCCGGATCGTGCGAGGTAGCGGCATGTGGTCCCGTTGGGCGGGCGGAGTGATCGCCGCGATGGTGGCCATTGCACTCTGCGCCGGCCTTGCTGTGAAGGTTGTCGACGCGCCGCATTCGTTCCCATCGCGAGTGAATCCGCAACCGACCGGCTCGCCTGTCGTCCCCGGTCGGACGTTGCGGGCCGCGCTCGCCGCCGCGGTGACGTTTGACCCGAAGCCCGGAGCCCTCGACGTCGCGCTCGATGGTCGGGTCGTGGTCAACGCCAATGCCGGTCGCCTTACTTCGGTGCGGGCAGCGACGACGACGAATTGGCCGCTCTTCGGCACGCTCTCGGCTTCGGGGAAGCGATGGCAGTCGAACGGTCCGCTCGCGCCCGGCACCTCGTACCGCGTCACGGCGACGGTGTCGGGATCCGCGGGCGTTGCGGCAAAGTCGACTTCGACGTTCCGTACCCTCACGCCCGTCGCGACCGTTACGGCCACGGTCTTTCCCGACGGTCTCACCGTCGGTGTCGCACAACCGATCGTGATTCGTTTCAACCACTTCATCGCGAGCGCGGCGGCGCGCGCCGCCGTACTCCAACGCTTGACCGTCACCGAGTCGCGGCCCGTCCCCGGCGGCTGGCATTGGTTCAACAATCGTGAGCTTCACTTACGACCGAAGGTGTTCTGGCCGGTCGGCGAGAAGGTCACGGTCACCTCGGACCTGAGCGATTGGAACGCCGGCAACGGCATGTGGGGCGAGGGCACGTCGCGCGCGCAGTTCACGATCGGTGGCGCGCACGTTGCGGTTGCCAACCTCGCGACGCACCAGATGGCCGTGACCGACAACGGTCGACTCATCGCCACCTACCCGTTCAGCGGCGGCCGGGACATGTATCCGACGATGAATGGCGTCCATATCGTTCTCGACCGGCAGAGCGTTGTTCACATGGTGTCATCGACGAACGGGATCCCGGTGAACTCGCCCGACGGCTACGACGAGCTCGTCTATTCCGATGTGCACATCACTGACAGCGGCGAGTACGTGCATGCCGCGCCGTGGTCGGTCGACAGCCAGGGTCGCAGCAATGTCTCGCACGGCTGCATCAACCTGAGTCCCGCTGATGCCCTGGCGTTCTTCGGCTTCAGCCGCGTCGGCGACGTCGTATGGGTCGTCGGTGGTCCACGGCCACCAGAGCGGGGCGATCACGGCGTGATGGATTGGGAGACCAAGTGGAACGACTGGACTCCTGCGGTTGTTCACAACATGTTCCCGCCACCCGCCGCAAAGACTCGAGCTCCCGCATCGCGAACGCCGCCTCGATCCGAGGGAAGAAGGTGACGCGCGCCTGTAACACGCGATCGGGCAGAATCTCGGGCGAGGTACTCGATGCCGATCGCATCGAGCGTCCCAGTCTCGCGGGAGGACCGATGAAGGCTTACGCATCGGGTGTGTCGGAGCGGCCGTTGTCCGGCGAGACAATTGGCGATTGCCTCGCCGATACTGCGCGAAGGTTTCCGGATGGTCTGGCTCTCGTAGATCGCGCGCGGGGGGTGCGGTTGACATGGCGGGAGTTGTTCGACCAAACCGATGCGCTCGCGCTTGGCCTGTTGGGGATTGGTATCGACAACGGTGACCGGGTCGGGATCTGGTCGCCGACGTGTGTCGAATGGACTCTGTTACAGCTCGCGGCGGCTCGGGTCGGAGCGATCCTTGTCAATGTCAATCCGTCGTACCGGCCCGCCGAGCTTTCCTACGCGCTCCGCCAGTCAGGAGTGCGTGTGCTGGTGACCGCACCTCGGTTCAAGACGTCGGCCTATCTGGAGATGGTGGCCAACGTTCGTGGCGAGCTTCCCGCGTTGGAGCGCGTCGTCGTGATCGGGTCCGAGCGAGCGGCTGGTGCCGATGATCTGCTCTTCGATGAACTCATTTCCGCCGGACGTGAAATTGATCCTGGCCGCTTGGCGGAGCGGGAAGCGGGACTCGATCCCGACGATCCCATCAACATCCAGTACACAAGCGGCACGACCGGAAACCCCAAAGGCGCCACGCTCACACATCACAACATCCTCAACAACGCGCGCTCGGTGGCCGAGGTCCTCGGGTATACCGAGGTGGACCGGGTGTGCATTCCCGTACCGCTGTATCACTGTTTCGGAATGGGCCTCGGCACGCTCGGTTGCGTTACGTCGGGGGCCACGATGGTCTACCCGGCCGAGTCGTTCGCGGCCGACCCGACACTCGACGCCCTCGCCGAGGAACGCTGCACGAGCATCTACGGGGTCCCGACGATGTTCATCGCGATGCTCGAGTCACCGCGGTTCGGTGACCTCGACCTTTCGAGCTTGCGGACTGGGATCATGGCCGGGGCGCCCTGTCCGATCGAAGTGATGAAACGGGTCGTCTCCGAGATGCACGCTGAAGAGATGACCATCGCCTACGGCATGACGGAAACCTCGCCGGTCTCGACGATGACCCGCCGGGCTGACGATCTGGACCGTCGAACATCGACTGTCGGCACGGTCTTGCCCCACGTCGAGGTCAAGATCGTGGATCCCGCGACGAGCGCGACGGTTCCGCCGGGGACGCCGGGCGAGCTCTGCAGTCGGGGCTATCTCGTCATGGCCGGCTACTGGGAGGATGTCGATGCGACCAAGGCCGCGGTCGATGACGGCGGTTGGATGCACACCGGGGACCTGGCCGTGATGGACGCGGATGGCTACGTGAACATCGTGGGGCGTTCCAGGGACATGGTCATCCGAGGTGGCGAGAACATCTATCCACGAGAGATCGAGGAAGTCCTGTTCCAACACCCGACCGTCGCGGCCGCGCAGGTCATCGGCGTGCCCGATCTCCGCATGGGCGAAGAACTCATGGCCTGGGTTACGTTCCGCGAAGGAGATAACGCGACCGCGGACGAACTTCGGGCCTTCTGTCGAGAGCACCTCGCCCACTTCAAGGTGCCGCGCTACTGGAAGGTCACATCCGAGTTCCCTATGACCGTCACCGGCAAAGTCCAGAAGTTCAAGATGCGCGAGACAGCCATAGCAGAACTCGGACTCACGAAGGCCGCCGCCATCCAAACCGCCTGACAATAACGGGGGGCGAGCACCTCGCATAACAGCGCCAGAGAGCGAAGCATTATGCGTTGCCTCGCGGGAGCCGCTGTCGTTACAGCGAGGCCATATTCAACAGCGGCTTTTTGATCCCCTCAGGATCGCCGGTGTCGTGGTAATTCATCGCTGTGGAAGCCTGACCTCGGGTTGACTCCAGCCGGAGGGAGCACAGGTGCCGCTTACCGGTCGCTCGCATTTCGTCCTGGTTGCCGCAACATTCGTGTACGTGGTCGCGCTGTTCGTTGTCTTTGCGCGTGTAACGACGGCGAGTCGCCGTCGCGTGGTTGCGGCGCTTGTCGGTGCTGTTGCGGCCGCGGCGGTAAACGTCGCGCTCGATACGGCGGCGTATGACGCAGGCTGGTGGCGGTATCCGGAAGCGACCACGCCGTTCGGCCCGCTCGTCTACTACCTAATCGCGGGTGTCGGATGCGGCGTGTTCGCGCTGATCGGATGGTGGCTCCTTCACCGCTTCGGATGGCGAGGGCCGCTCACCTTTCTCGGCGTCTTCGCCATCTACGGCCCAATCCGCGACGCCATCTTTGCGGGTACCACCGGGCTCATCGACTTCTCGTACAGTCCGCTCGTCGTGGTCGCGGACTCCCTCTTCGAGTACATCATCCCGATGCTCATCGCGCTCACCACAGTGCTAGTGCTGGCGCCCGACGAGAGAATACGGGCGACACGGTCGGGTCCGACGAAGTCCGTCGGCTGACTACTCCACACCGCCCCTACGCCCGAATCGCGACGGCAACACGCGTCAGATCTTCGATCGGCGCTCACACGACCACTCGCGATCGTGCATTATGCGTGCGTGCCGTCGCCCAATGGCTCTCCGGCGGATCAGGCTTCACTTCGACGGTTTGCTCGCATCTACGTGATGAGCACACTGATTTCTCTGGTCGGGACCGCGTTATTCGTGGGGGCGCGGCGCTGACCGTACTTTCGCCGGTCGCCGCGGCCGACTCGCCACCACTCACCATTCAATCGCTCGCCGCGATCATTCGTGGCGGTTGTTGGCCTCCGGTCCCGACGATGCGACCAGGTCTGCTACCGGCACGACCAGACCGTCGTGCAACAGGGGACGGAAGTTGGCGCGCTGGCGCCACACGATGACCGCGGCCATCACGAGGTACAGCACCCCGATGCTGATGCGCGCCTCGGCGTGGATCGACTCGAACAACGGCAGCTTCGTGAACAGCTGGACCAGCCACACGCCGAGCAGGATGCCTGCCTCCCGCACGCTGATGCGCCGGTTCGCGAGCACCGCGACCGCGAACGCCGACTGGGCCGCGGTCACGAACAGCTCCTCGCGCTGTACCGCGTCGATCGGCAGTCCGTGGAGGCCTCCGGACGAGATCGCGAACACGATCGGCAGCGTGCCGACCAGCAGCGTCCACTGGTTGACCTTCGACGACACGAGCGTGCCGAGTCCGGCGTCGGCGTCGAGTCGCCACGCGAACATCCCCGCAATCAGCAGTTCGGGTGCTTCCGACGCCAGCGGCGCGATCAGTGAGATCAGCACGAAGTCGTCGATCGCGAACTTGCGACCGGTGTCGACGAGCGATTGGGCGAACGGCTCCGCGCACACGAGGATCGTGACGATCGCCGCGCCGAAC
>JALYLU010000074.1:10767-12191 GCA_030774075.1 Actinomycetota bacterium
GCGGTCGACATCGTGCCGATCGTGTGCGCGGGACCGACGAGATGCGGTTGTCCGGCCGGCGCGCGCGCGACGCGCACGATGTAGACGACGAAGACGGCCACGAGGATCGCGGCGTCGATCAGCGTGAGCGTTCGGTGCAACGGCAACGTGAGCCCGTAGAGCGTGGCGATCAGCAAGAACGCGATCGCCACGCTGTTGCTGCGCTCGAGCTCGACCTCGGTGGATGCCGGCACCTCTCGTACGTTGCGCAGCGCGCGCCCGCGCCGCGACTGTCGGATGCGATACGCGCCGACCAGCACCACGAGCGACCAGCCCGCGCCGATCAGCAACTGATTCCCGCCCGTCATGTTCGCCAGCGCGTCGGGCGCGAACTCGACCGGGTGCTTGCCCGCCTTCCAGGTGAACACGAAGTCGACCGCATACTCCGGCAGCACGGCCACCAGCGCCAGCAGCGCCAGCGCCAGGCCGGCAGAGATGTCGACCTGGGCGGCTTCCGCGGCCCACGCGAGCATGAAGGCGGCGCCGACGACGGCCAGCCCAAAGGCCACCGCCGCCGTGACCGGCTCGGGGTGCAGGCCGCCCAGATGCAGGATGACGCCCGGAGCGGCGGCTGCGCCGGCCAGTACGAAGGCGGAGCCCGAGCGCCGAACGGGGCGCGGCGGGGCGTCGACCATCGGAGCATCGTACGGGCGATCGCCGGCACCTCTGAGGGCGCGCCCGGCACCCGGACGGGGCCCTTACGGGGCCGGCTCGGGAACGTGGCGAACATCACGGCCGGACCGCTCAACTCGCCCATCGTGTCGACCGATTGTGAGGGAGTCGCGGCGGAGTAGAGCCGACGGAAGGTAAGGGAAATGAGCGCGTTGACCTGGCGGGAACGAGGACGGTGCAAGGGCGCGGACCCGGCCCTCTTCTACCCCGAGGACGACGAGGATCCGGGCGAGGAAGCGAAGGCGGTCTGCGAGACCTGCAGCGTGCGCGAGGCCTGCCTCGAGTACGCGCTCGCCGCCCGGGAGAAGGTCGGCGTGTGGGGCGGGTACACGGCGCGTGAACGGCGCCGGATCCTTCGCCAGCGTCGACGCGCCTCCTGACCCCTTGCAGGGTTGCGAAGATTCTTCGGAAGATTCTTCGACACGGGTGTTTGTCAGCTCACGGTCACTGCGACGGTCAGGACCCCTTCGATCCTCAGGGTGTAGTGCCCCTTCGCGATCCCGCTCGCGTCGATCGTGTAGCGCGCGCTCGCCGACCGACCGGAGCTGATCAGTTGCACCATCTCGGTGCAGACCTCGCCGTGGTCGAGCCGGGGCGTGCACGCCAACGGGTGCGGCAGCGTCACCGTGCCGTCGGTCGGGTTGTGCGCGATGACCGCGAGCGACGCGCTCATGCCCGCGGCGATCGCGAGCGAGGGCGGCGCGTCCCACGTC
>JALYLU010000075.1:0-1695 GCA_030774075.1 Actinomycetota bacterium
AGATCCGGAGGCCCGGTCGGCGCCGCGAGGACTCATCTCGTTGGAGGGCCGGAGGTCGCAGCCGCATGAGCGGGGCGCAGATCCGGAGGCCCGGTCGGCGCCGCGAGGACTCATCTCGTTGGAGGGCCGGAGGTCGCAGCCGCATGAGCGGGGCGCAGATCCGGAGGCCCGGTCGGCGCCGCGAGGACTCATCTCGTTGGAGGGCCGGAGGTCGCAGCCGCATGAGCGGGGCGCAGATCCGGAGGCCCGGTCGGCGCCGCGAGGACTCATCTCGTTGGAGGGCCGGAGGTCGCAGCCGCATGAGCGGGGCGCAGATCCGGAGGCCCGGTCGGCGCCGCGAGGACTCATCTCGTTGGAGGGCAGGAGGTCGCAGCCGCATGAAAATTTTGGCTCGCGCGCGAGGATGGGCGCGTGCTCGAGGACCCGCCGACGCAGCCGCGTGTGACCGACCGCGTCGCCGCGCGGGTCTTGGTGGTCGACGACGATGGCGCGCTCCTGCTGTTGCGAGGCTGCGACCCGGCGCGGCCC
The DNA here is from genome assembly GCA_030774075.1 of Actinomycetota bacterium. Taxonomy (GTDB): domain Bacteria; phylum Actinomycetota; class Acidimicrobiia; order IMCC26256; family PALSA-610; genus PALSA-610. Next base: position 529 of record JALYLU010000075.1, read on the forward strand.
GAGGCCGGGACCTGGTGGTTCACTCCAGGCGGCGGCCTCGACGACGGCGAGACGGTCGAAGCCGCGGCGCGACGAGAGCTGCGTGAAGAGACGGGGCTGGCGGTTGCCGATCTCGGACCTGTGGTATTCCGCCGGACCGCACGCTTCGACTTCGAGGGCGTTCGCTACCGGCAGGAGGAACACTTCTTCTGCGCACGTAGCCGCCGGTTCGGGATCGACGACTCGGGTTGGAGTGACGTCGAACGCCGGTCGGTTCTGGAACATCGGTGGTGGACGCACGCCGAGCTCGTCGCGACCTCCGAGACCGTCCACCCCGCGGAGCTCGCGCGAATCCTGCGCGACGTCTTGACGCGCGGCGGGGCGTCAGGTTGAGAACGGTGGGACCGGCTGCGGGGGTGGCGGGCCGACGTACTGGGCGCTCGGGCGGATGAGCCGGTTGTCGGCGGCCTGCTCCAGGATGTGCGCGCACCAGCCGATGGCCCGGCTCGCAGCGAACGTGGGCGTGAACAGCTCGCGCGCGATGCCGCAACTATCCATGACGATGCCGGCGTAGAACTCCACGTTCGTGTAAAGCCGCCGTCCGGGCTTCAGCTCGTCGAGCACCTTGACCGCGGTCGCTTCGATGTGACGCGCGAGCTGCATCTTGTCGCCGCCGAGCGAGTCGGCGACCTCGCGCAGCATCAGTGAACGGGGGTCGTCGGTCTTGTACACGCGATGACCGAATCCCATCAGCCGGTCGCCGCGTTCCACCGCGGCACGCAGCCACAGCTCGGCGCGATCGGCCGTACCGATCTCGTCGAGCATCTGCAGCGCGCGGCTCGGCGCTCCACCGTGCAACGGACCCGACAGCGCGCCGATGGCGCCTACTACCGCGGCGCCGAGATCGGCTCCGGTCGAGGTGATGACCCGGGCCGTGAACGTCGACGCGTTGAAACCGTGGTCGACCGTGGAGATGAGGTACTTCTCCACCGCGGCCGCGTGTTCGGCCACCGGCACCTCGCCCCGCATCATGTAGAGGTAGTTGGCCGCGTACGCGAGATCGTCGCGGGGCGCGATGGGATCGAGCCCCCGCCGCAGCCGCCAGAGCGCGCAGATGAGCGTCGGAACGACTGCGCATGTCGACATCGCGTTGTCGCGCAGCGTCGCGGCGTCGATGTCGTGCGACGG
>JALYLU010000075.1:1705-6147 GCA_030774075.1 Actinomycetota bacterium
TGCGACGGCCGGAAGCCGAGCGCCGCGCCGTATTGCGACAGCGCGGTCCGCAACGCGTCGAGCGGCACGAAATCCTCGCCGGCGCTCGCGATCTGGGGGAGTACGGCGGCGACCGCGGGCGGGATCGCGCGGCGCGCGCGGATGTCGGCGGCAAAAGTCTCGCGGTCGGCCACCATCGTCGGGAGTCGTCCCTCGAACATCAAGTACCAGACGTCCTCGATCGGCCGCGACATCGCGAGGTCGACCGCGCTGTACTGGCGGTAGTGGTAGAAGCCCTCGAGACCGCGCACGTCGCCGACGGTCGTGTCGGCCACGACGACGCCCTCGAGCCCCTTCGGTACGTCGTGCGCCTGCGCGTCGGCGGGTTGGATCATCGCGACGCGCATCAGGTCGCGCATCGACACGATCCCGACGAGTTTTTGCCCTGTGACGGCGCCGCCGTCGACCACCGGGATGTGCCGGTAGCCACGCTCCGACAGGCTCGCGAACGCGGCGCGCGCTTCCACTCCGGGCCCGATCGTGTCCGGGTCGGCCGTCATCCACTCCGACACCTTGGCGGTCGAGGCGTCGGATCCGGCCGCGGCCAGCCGAATCATGTCGCGCTCGGTCAGGATCCCGATGGCGCGATCGTCGTGGTCGATGACGACGACCGAGCCGACCCGGTGCTCCCGCATGCGTTGAGCTGCGAGCGCGACGGTCTCCGCAGGTTGCGCGGTGACGACCGGATGACTCATGAGATCGCCAACGGTCCGTTCGGTGGCCACGGCCGAATACTACGACGGGGTCGACGCCGTGCGGTCTACGTCGCCGGGTTTACGTCGGCGGCCGCGCCGTGACGTCCCGCGCCGGCCGCGAACCGGGACGCGCCGGCGAGCGACTCCCCCGATCGGAGGACGCGGAGCCCGTGCTCGAGCTCGACTTGGATCGCGTCGTCGAGGCCGAGACCCCATTGCGCATAACTCGACGCGCGGTCCTCACGCAGGCAGACCTGCGGAAGCGCCGCGAGCTCGGACGCCAGCTCGATCGCGGCCCGCCGCGCGTCGCCCGGCTCCGTGAGACGGTTGGCGAGACCCATCTGCATCGCTTCGTCGCCACTGACGCCGCGGCCGGTCAGGATGAGATCGAGCGCGTGCGAATGACCGATGAGCCGCGGCAGGCGGACCGTACCGCCGTCGACGAGGGGAACGCCCCAGCGCCGGCAGAACACTCCGAACACGGCGTCGCGCGCGGCCACGCGCAGATCACACCACAGCGCGAGTTCGAGCCCGCCTGCCACTGCGAATCCCTCGACCGCGGCGATCACCGGCTTCGAGAGCAGCATTCTCGTGGGTCCCATCGGGCCGTCGCCGTCGGGCCGAACGGTGTTGCCGCCGTCGTTGCCGATCGCCTTCAGGTCGGCCCCCGCGCAGAACGTGCCGCCGGCGCCGGTGAGTACCGCGACGTCGTGCGCCTCGTCGGCTTCGAAGGCGCGGAACGCGTCGGCCAGCTCCGCCGCGGTGGCGCGGTCGACCGCGTTGCGCACGGTGGACCGATCGATCGTGACGACGGTGACGCGGTCGACGTATTCGACGTTGACGTTCATATGGATTCCCTTCTCGCGACCAAATGCGCGCGTTCGTTGAGGGAGGCGAGAGAGCGCACACCGGTGCGCGACGCGACCATGCGCGATAGCGACGTGTAATGCGGATCGAACCAGAGATGACGGTCGAGACCGAGCACGACGGCGAGGGCAACGTTGATGACACCTCCGTGGCAGACCGCGACGACCCGACGGCCGGGGTGGGCGCCGACAACCTCGTCGAGCGTCGCCGCGACGCGGCTGCGAAACGTTTCGGTCGATTCGGCGCCGAAGTCCTCCCACCGACCTTCGTACATTGCGGCGAGCTGCGGATCGCCTGTCGCGCGCAGTTCCTCCATCGGGATATAGGAGTCCGACTGCACGTCATATTCCACCAACCCTTCGACGACCCGCACGTCGAGACTGTGCGCGCGTGCGACGGGTTCGGCGGTCTCGATCGCGCGCCGCTGGGGGCTCGACAAGACGACGTCGATCGCCTCGAGCGCGAGCCACGCGGCGAGCCGCTCCGCCTGCTCGCGGCCGCGCGCCGTCAGCCCCGGATCCGCGGGCACGCCGGTACCCGGCGCGATCCGCTCCGGCTCTGCGTGGCGCACCCAGAGCAGGTCCATGTCAGCGCGCGCTCATCGCAGCGCGAACCCGAGGATCGTCTCGAGATCGGCGAGGGCGGCGTCGGGATCGATGACCTTGATCGTCGTCATTCCCATCTCGCGGGCGGGCTTCAAGTTCATGCCGAGATCATCGAGGAACACGGCCTCGGACGCGAGCACGTTCAGACGGGCGAGCGCCAACGCATAGATGCGAGAATCCGGTTTTCGCAGTCCTTCGACGGCTGATTCGATGATCACGTCGAACAGACCGGCCTCCCGGAGTCCGTTCTGTGTCGGTTGTCGCTTCTCGTCGGTCCAGTTGTTCGTCAACGCGGCCGTGCGCAGGCCCCTCGAGCGAATGTGTCCGATCGCGCGTGTCATCTCGGGCCGGGGGCCGAACGACGAGCCGATCAAGCCCATGAGCCGGCGGGCGTCGAGTCGGAAGCCGGCGGCGAGCGCCTCCGCCTCGAGCGCGTCGACGAACGCGTCCATGCTCAGCTCGCCCCGTTCCAGCGCCGCCCACGCCCCCGATTCGCTGCTCCGGCGGATCAGCGAGCGCGTCGTGCCCTTCTTCAGGTCGTTGCCGTGGTCGTAGGCGTCGAAGGCCTCGAACGGCGAGGGGAACACGACGCCGCCGAGGTCGAAGATCACGGCGCGGTACGCCATCAGTCGAGGTCGTTCGTCGGGTCCGCAGGATCGACGAGCACACCCGGATTGAGGACGCCGGCCGGGTCGACGGCGGCCTTCGCCGCGCGCAACGCGGCCGCAAAGGGTTCCGGCCGCTGCCGGTCGTACCAACGGCGGTGATCGCGGCCGACGGCGTGGTGATGCGTGATCGTCCCTCCGTGGAGCCCGATGGCGGTGCCCGCGGCGGCTTTGATCGCCTCCCACTGCGCGAGCTGCTCGGGCTCTGTGCCCCGCGCGAGCACGGTGAAGTACGGCGCGGGACCGTCGGGATAGACGTGCGTGAACCGGCAGGTCACGACCGCGGGCCACGCGCCCGCGGCCTGCGCGGTATCGAGCACCGCTCTCGTCACGCCGTCGTGCAGCGCCGGGAACGCGTCCCAGGTACACGCCGTTTCGAACGTTTCCGAGATCGCACCGAGGCCGACGAGCGCGTCGCGCGTGTACGGCGCCCGGAGGAACGCGTTGCGCCACGAGCCGGCGGCGCCCTCGCGCGCGCCTTCGGTTTCCGCGCCGTCGCGCACCGAGATGCCGTCGTCGGCGACCGTGCCACCGTGATCGCGCGCGCATTCGACCGCGCGCGCGATCCACGGTCCGAGCGGGTGATCGGCTGATTCGAACGCGAGGAGCAGCAGCGCGTCGCCCGCGTCGTCGGCCCCGGTCAGCCCGGCCTCGACGGCGTCGAGGAGCCGGCAGTTCGCGGGGTGCAGCCCCGTCTGGGAGATGGCGAGCGCGGCGTCGGCTGCGCGTTCGAAGGTGGGGAAGCGTGCCGTCGCCGACGCGCGGAACGTCGGCCGATCCTGCAAGCGCATCCAGGCTTCGGTGATCACTCCGAGGATGCCCTCCGAGCCGAGCAGCGCGCGGTCTGGTGACGGCCCCGCTCCCGAGCCGGGAAGGCGCCTGCTCTCCCAAGCGCCGCGCGGCGTGATCGCACGGATCGATTCGACGAACTCGTCGATGTGCGTATGAAGTGTCGCGTAGTGACCGCCGGATCGCGTCGCCAGCCAGCCGCCGAGGGTCGAGAATTCGAACGACTGTGGGAAATGGCGCAAGGTCAGCGCGTGCGGTCGGAGCTGATCCTCGAGCGCGGGACCATACACGCCCGCCTGGATGCGCGCGGCGCGCGAGACCCGATCGACCTCGAGCACGCGGTCGAGCGCGCGCAGATCGATTGTGACCGCGCCGCGGTAGTCGTCGCCTACATCGCACTCGACGCCACCGACGACGGACGAGCCGCCGCCGTAGGGCACTGCGGCGATGCGTTGATCGGAGCACCAGTCGAGGAGGGCGACGATGTCGGCTTCGTCGCGGGGGATCGCGACCAGATCGGGAGGACGCGAGAAGTCGCGGTGCAGCGCGCGCCAGACGTCACGAAACGACTTGCCGTACGTATGACCGGCCCGTTCGAACGGATCGTCGGTGCACAGCGGTGCGAGCGACGCGGGAGGCGTGAACCGCGGCGCGGGTAGGTCGAGCTCGTCGATCGTCGGCGGCGGGATCGGGTCGCGCGGTTCGCCGCCGAAGCGCTTCGCGACCGTCTCGCCGAGCTTGCGCCGCTGCTCGGTCGACGGCCCCTCGCCCTCGACCCCCCA
>JALYLU010000075.1:6157-12149 GCA_030774075.1 Actinomycetota bacterium
TTGCACGGCCGGGACCCTAGACCGGGTTGCGCTCGACCCGTCTTGGTCAGTCGAGCCGGGCGTCGCGTTTGTCGACGAAGGCCTGGCGGAGCTCGTCGCTGTCGCCCCAGAGATTGAGCTCGAACGTAAATCCCTGCTCGAACCGGTAGGACCGCTTGACGTCGACCGGATCGATCATGTTGAGCGACTCCTTCGCCCGGCGCATGACGACCGGACTCTTGTTCGCGATGACCGCCGCCAGCTCGAGTGCGGTGTCGAGGAGCTCGGCGCGGGGAACAACGCGTTCGACGGTGCCGAAGGCAAGGAGCTCCTGCGCGGTGATCATCGCCCCGGTCAGGAACATCGCCCGCAGCTTGTGCTGCGGCACGAACCGGGCGAGATGGGTTGCGACCCCGAGCGCGCCGCGGTCGACCTCCGGAAGGCCGAAGGTCGCGTCGTCGGACGCGATGACGATGTCGGCGTTGCCGGCGAGGCCGATGCCACCACCGAGGCAGAAGCCCTGTACCGCCGCGATAACCGGGACCTCGCACTCGTACACCGCGGCGAACGCCTCGTAACACCCGCGGTTCACGCCGACGAGCGATTCGTGCGTGGGATCGGCCGCGAGCTCCTTGATGTCGACGCCGGATTGGAAGCCCTTGCCCTCGGCTCGCAGGATCACGACGCGCGTATTGCGATCGCGACCGGCGGCACGCAAGGCGTCAGCGAGCTGGAACCAGCCCGCGACGGGCAGCGCGTTCACCGGCGGGTTGTCGATCGTGAGGATGACGACGTGCTCGCGCGTTTCCGAGCGGATCATGCGCGGGAGCATACTTCCGGACATGTTCGGCAGCGGCGGCGGTGCGAGCTTGTGGCATGCGACGTTGCCGGCCGAGGAGCAGGTTGCGCGCCGCTCGCTCGGGGGCGATGTCGTCGCGGACGTCGCGATTGCCGGTGGTGGGTATACGGGGCTCTGGACCGCGTACGCGCTGAAGCGGGCTGATCCTTCGCTGCGGGTCGTCGTGTGTGAACGCGAGGTCGTCGGCTTCGGTGCGTCGGGTCGTAATGGCGGCTGGTGTTCGGCGTTGTTTGCAGGTAGCCGCGATGCGACGGCGCGCCGGCACGGTCGACACGGCGTCGTCGCGATGCAACGTGCGATGTTCGCGACACTGGACGAGATCGACCGGGTCGTCGTCGAAGAGGGGATCGAGTGCGACTGGGCACGCGGCGGCACCGTCCAGGTCGCGACCCTCCCCGCGCACCTCGCCCGTCTTCGTCAGGAGGTCGACGACCATCGAGCGTGGGGTTTCGGCGCGGACGACTACCGCGAGCTCCCGCCCGCCGACGCGACCGCGCTGATCGGCTGCCGGCCCAACCTCGGCGCGCTGTTCACTCCACACTGCGCGGCGATCCATCCGGCGAAGCTGGTGCAGGGCTTGGCGCGCGCGGTCGAGCGTCTGGGTGTGACGATCTACGAGCACACGCCGGTGCGCGCGATCGAATCCGGTCGCTTGCGAACGACGCGCGGAGTCGTGCGCGCCGAGATCGTCGTGCGCGCAACGGAGGCGTTCAGCGCCGAGCTCCCCGGGCTACGCCGCGCGATCGCGCCGGTCTACTCGCTGATGATCGCGACCGAACCACTCCCGGACGCGTTCTGGGCGGATGCTCGTCTGGAGGCTCGTCCGACGTTCGCCGACTTCCGCCACATGATCATCTACGGGCAACGCACCGCCGACGACCGGTTCGCGTTCGGCGGCCGGGGCACGCCCTATCACTTCGGCTCACGGGTGCGACCAGAGTTCGACCTCGACCCGCGCGTGTTCGACGCGCTGCACGCCACGTTGCGCTCGCTGTTCCCGGCGCTCGGCGATGCCGCGGTCACGCATCGATGGGGCGGCGCGGTGGGCGTGCCCCGCGATTGGTACCCGTCGGTCGGCTACGACCGCACAACCGGTATCGCGTGGGCGGGTGGGTACGTCGGTGACGGCGTGAGCACGACGAATCTCGCCGGTCGCACGATCGCCGATCTCGTACTGGGTCACGGCAGCGATCTCGTGCGGCTGCCCTGGGTCGGGCACCGCTCGCCGCGTTGGGAGCCGGAGCCCTTTCGCTACCTCGGTGTGAATCTCTCCCGAAGGCTCGTGGAGTCGATCGACCGCGCCGAAGTAGCCGGCCACGAACCGAAGTGGCGAACCCGCGCAGTGAGTCGACTGTTGGGCTAGGCGGTCGGCACGGCGTTGCGGGTCACCGAGGACAACTTGCATGTCAACGGACCTTTTGCGTTGAGCGCGCCGTTGGCGTGCCAGGTCGCGGACGTTCCCGGGTCGACCTTGGCCACCGCTGCCACTCCGTCGCCGACACCGTTGCCGGCCGAGTCGGTGAACTTCACGTGGATCGTATAGAGGCTCGGCTTGCTGCTGTGGTTCACGATCTTGCCCGTAGCGGTCGGGTGACCACCTGTCGGGCTGGAGGTACAAGCAGTGATCGTCACGTCTTTCTTGGCCGTGCTCGACGCGGACGAGGAACAGGCGGTGAGAGCCATCAAACCCGCGATCGCACACGCCAACGCGGCCAGCCGCATCAGAGGTCTCATCGGCATGACTATGCCCAAACGCCCGCTGAGTCATGCCGCTAGTCGAAAGCCGGCATCGGAGGCAGTTCCCTTTCGACCAGTGCGTCGAATCGATCGCGTAGCTGGTGCGCGTAGCTCCCCTTGGTCGGTACGAGGAACTGCTCGGTGCGAATCGCGTCGAGGATCATCGTCGCAACGTCGTCCGGCCGCGCGCCCTGCGTCGACGTGAGGTCGGCCAACGCCTGCTCGACGAACGTTGCGTCCTCCGAGCTCGCCGCGGCGAGCGAATCCGGTCGGTTGCGTGCCGAGGTCGCGATGCGCGTCGCGACCGAACCGGGGACGACGGCCGAGACCTTGATGGGGGCACCGATTGCGCGCAGATCGTGCGCGAGGCATTCGGTGGCCGCCTGCGCGGCGAATTTCGACACGGTATACGGACCCGAGTACGCGTTCGTGCAGATGCCAGCCATCGACACGGTGTTGACGATGTGCGCGGCGGTGCCCGCCCCGAGCATGCGGGGCACGAACGCGCGGATGCCGTTGAGGATGCCCCACAGGTTGACGCCGAGCGTCCAGGCGAAGTCGGAGGGCGGACGTTCCCATATGAGGCCGCCCGCGAACACGCCGGCGTTGTTGCAGAGCACGTCGGTCGCGCCGAAGGTCTCGTACGCGTGCTCCGCCAGGGCGTCGACGTCGTCGAAGTGGGCGACATCCGCGACGAAGCTGCTGGTCCCGACGAGCGCGTCGACGGTCTCGGCCAGCGCGGCGCCCTCGACGTCCGCCGCGACGACACGCATCTGCTCGCCGGCAAATCGCCGCACGAGCGCCCGCCCGATACCGCTGCCGGCTCCGGTCACGACCGCGACCTTGCCGTGAAGTTGTTCCATCGACGCATCGTGGCAGAGGATTCTCGCCATGAGCGAGCGCATCGAGAAGTTGGTCACGGAACTGACCCTCGACGAGAAAGCCGCGCTGACCGCGGGTGTCGACCTGTGGCACGGTCCGGGCGCCGAGCGTCTGGGCCTCCCGGCACTGAAGGTCACCGACGGTCCGAGCGGCGCCCGCGGCGAGCAGTGGTCGGGCCGACCTTCGGCCAACTTCCCGTGTGGGACGGCCCTCGGCGCGACCTGGAACACCGAGCTCGTGCACGAGGTCGGCAAGCGGCTCGGCGTGGAGGCGCGTCGCAAGCAAGCGCATGCACTGCTCGCGCCGACGGTAAACATCCATCGGCACCCGCTCGCGGGCCGGAACTTCGAGTGTTACTCGGAGGATCCCGTGCTCTCGGCGCGGATGGCCGTCGCGTACATCACCGGGGTGCAGTCGCAGGGCGTGGGCTGCACCGTGAAGCACTTCGTCGCCAACGACTCCGAGTTCGAGCGCATGACGATCAGCTCGGAGGTCGACGAACGCACCCTGCGCGAGATCTCGCTCGTCCCGTTCGAGGCCGCGGTGAGAGAGGCGGGGACCTGGGCGTTGATGACCGCGTACAACCGGGTCAACGGGCCCTACTGCAGTGAGCACGCCGAGCTGATCACGATGCTGCGCGACGAGTGGCAATTCGAAGGCCTCATCATGTCCGACTGGTACGGCACCCACAGCACGGTTCCGGCCGCGCACGCCGGACTCGACCTCGAGATGCCCGGACCACCGCAGTGGTTCGGCTTGAAGCTCGCGGCGGCTGTACGGGCGGGCGAAGTCTCCGAGACCGCACTCGACGACAAGGTCCACCGCGTTCTGAGCTTGATGGAGCGAACGGGCCGGCTCGACGACGAACGTCCGCAGGAGGTGTGTATCGACGATCCGATCGACCGGGCAATCGCGCGGCGCGCGGCCCGCGAGAGTTTCGTGCTCCTGCAGAACCAAGGCGCGGCACTCCCGATCTCCGCGGCGGTCAAGTCGATCGCGGTGATCGGCCCGAACGCCGACGCAACGGTCATCCAGGGCGGAGGGAGTGCGCGCGTCACGCCGCATCCGCCCGTCTCGCCACTCGCGGGGCTCCGCGCCCGCTTCGGCGGGGCCGGGGTCGAGGTGGCGCACGAGCGCGGTTGCTACAGCTTCAAGCGAACACCGGTGCTGGACGATCCGGTGCTGCGCGGCCCGCTCGCGGTGCAGTACTACGCGGGTCGTGAGCGCGCGGGCGACGCGGTGTACGAGGAGGACTCGGCTCGCGGGCTCTTCACGTTCATCGGTCCCGTCGGCCACGGCGTGCCCGAGGAGTTCTCGCTCAAGGTGCGCGGCACGGTCGTCGCGCCCGAGACGGGCGAGTGGACGTTCACGCTCGTCCAGGTCGGGCGGGCGAAGCTGTCGATCGACGGCGAAGTGATCGTCGACAACTGGAACCCGAACGGGCGCAGCGACGCGTTCATGGGCTACGGCAGTGCCGAGGCGGCGGGCACTACCAGGTTGTCCGAGGGCGAGCCGCACACGCTCGAGGTCGAGTTCGTTCCGCCCCGTGGTCTCGGCGGGCTCGAGGTCGGATGCCGGCCGCCCGCGCCGCCCGACCTGATGGACCGCGCCGTCGCGCTCGCACGCCGCGCCGATGCGGTCGTGTGTGTCGTCGGTACCGACAACGACTGGGAATCCGAAGGCCACGATCGGGAATCGATGGCGTTGCCGGCGCCGCAAGACGAGCTCGTGCGCGCAATCGCCGCGGCCAACCCGAATACCGTCGTCGTGGTGAACGCGGCTTCACCGATCGAGATGCCGTGGGCCGGCGATGTCGCCGCGATCACGCAGGCGTGGTTCCCGGGCGAAGAGTGGGGCAACGCCCTCGCTGACGTGCTGTCGGGCGACGTCTCGCCGTCGGGCAAGTTGCCGACCACCATCCCGGTGCGCCTCGAGGACACGCCCGCGTTCACGAACTATCCGGGTGAGCGCGGGCAGGTGCGTTACGGCGAAGGACTCTTCGTCGGATACCGCTGGTACGACGCTCGGCGCATCGAGCCCCGCTTCTGCTTCGGTCACGGCCTGTCGTACACGACGTTCGAGCTCGCTCCACCGACGTGGGACGGCGACGCGGTCCACATTCGGGTCACGAACACCGGCTCGATGCGCGGGGCGGAGACGGTGCAGTGCTACGTCCACGACTCCGAGGCATCGGTTGCTCGCCCGCAGCAGGAGTTGAAAGCGTTCGCCAAGGTTTGGCTCGACCCGGGCGAGTCGGGTGATCTCATCCTCGGGCTCGACGAACGGGCGTTCGCGTTCTGGGACATCGCCGCGCACGCGTGGACGGTCGAGCCCGGCGAGTTCGAGCTACGCGTCGGCACCTCGTCGCGTGCGATCGCGCACCGCCTCACGATCGAGCGCTCGTGACGACCGGAGGTCCCACGCTCACCGTCGGGCTCGCGAACTTCGGCGCGACGTTCCCACCGGGCGAGTGGCGCGGGTTCGTCGATCTCGGTCGGGCGGCCGACGCCGCGGGGATCGATCGGATCGTCGTCG
>JALYLU010000076.1 GCA_030774075.1 Actinomycetota bacterium
ACCCCGACCCGCGGCGGCCCTCTCGACCCGGGAACCCGAACGGACCATCTTTCGGACCCTTCGGGAAGCCGTTGTTCACCAGGTCGGTGATCCGGGTCTTGAGATCCGTCTTCGCCTTGTCGGCTTGGTCCTTGGTGAGGTGGCCGGCCTTTTGGGCCTGGTCGATCCGCGCCGACGCGTCGGCGACGAGCGCATCGATCACTTTGTTCACGTCGACGTTCTTGCTTTTCGCGATCTGCGCGATCGTCTGACCCTTTGCGAGGTCGGTCTTCAGTTCGTCAGTCGAGATGCCGAGCGCCTTCGCGACCGAGTCGAGCCCGGCACCGAGCCCGATCCTGAAGCCACCGTGCCGCCCACCGTCCGGACCGGCGCCGAACTTCGGCCACGGCTTGTTGACGATGTCGCTGATGCGATCACGGGCGGCGCCGGCCATCGCGTCGATCACCTTGTTGACGTCGACGTTCTGTTGCTTGGCGACGTCGGCGATGGTCGTCTTGCCGTCGCTCAGCTTGTCGGACAGCTGCTGAGTAGTGAGGTTGAGCGCCTTGGCGGCGGCGTCGAGCAACGCCGAGTCGCCCCGGATGTGCCCCGACGGTTTGGTTCCGTCCGCTGCCGCCGTGGAGGTCGCGCTCTTCGAGAAGGGTTGCGCTCCGGACAGCGCCGGCACACCGATCAGCGCACCACCCACGCCGCCGGCCGCCACTGCGGTCACGACGGCAATGCCCGTCACCAAACGACTTTGCCTCATGCGGTGTCTCCTCCAACGCTTCCGGGGCACCATCGTCGTACCTCAGCCTGGGATCGGCCTGGGAGGCCCAAGAATCCGTCCGCGAGCCTCAGGGCGCGCACAGCAATCACACAAGGAACGATGGCACCATGGGGGCGTGGCCGATACGCGCGTCCTCGTCGTCGACGACGAGACGAATATCACCGACCTCGTCGCGACCGCCTTGCGCTACGAGGGCTTCGCGGTCGAGGTGGCGAGCACGGGTTCCGACGCCCTGAAAGCCGCGGCGGCATTCCGCCCGGATCTCATGGTGCTCGACATCATGCTTCCCGACCGCGACGGGTTCGCCGTCGTTCAGCGCCTGCGGGCCGACGGTCATCACGTGCCGGTCGTGTTCCTGACCGCGCGCGATTCGACCGAGGAGAAGGTGAAGGGACTGACCGTCGGCGGCGACGACTACGTCACCAAGCCGTTCAGCCTGGAGGAGCTCGTCGCGCGGGTTCGCGCGGTATTGCGGAGAACCGGCGCGGTCAACGGCGACGGTACGGCCCGGCTCGTGTTCGCAGATCTCGAGCTCGACGACGACACCCACGAGGTCTGGCGCGGTCGGACCCGCATCGAGCTCACCCCCACCGAGTACAAGCTGCTGCGTTACCTGATGCTCAACGCGCGCCGGGCGCTGTCGAAGTCGCAGATCCTCGACCACGTGTGGGAGTACGACTTCGAAGGCGACGCGAACGTCGTCGAGACCTACATCAGCTACCTGCGCAAGAAGATCGACAAGGTCGGCCCGCCACTTATCCATACCATTCGGGGCGTTGGCTACACGTTGCGGACCCCTCCCGAAAGCTGAGCGCCCATGACGCTGCGCGTGCGGCTGCTGCTCGGCCTCGTCGTGCTCGCGGCGATCGGGCTGACGGTCGCGGGCGGTGTCACCTATCGCGAGCAACGATCGTTCTTGTCGAAGCGCGTGAACGAGCAACTCGCGTCGGCGGTGGCCGCTCCCCAACAGTTCGGCGCGCGGCGCAACGACAACGCCAACCCCAACGCGCCACGGTCCGTGCCGTTCGGTACCTACGCCGAGGTGCGCTACGACGACGGCACCATTCGCCCGGTCAGCGCGGACACGGTCTCGACCAACACCAAGCCGTCCCTCCCCGCGACGATCACCCTCGGTCAGATCTTCACCGTCCATCATCCGAGCTACCGGGTGCTTGCGGGCCGCGTCATCGATCAGCAGCTTGACCAGCCCGCGACGCTCGTCGTCGCCGTCCCTCTGCGCGACATGAGCGAAGCGCTGCACCGGCTGCTGTTCGTGGAGCTGATCGTCGCCCTCGGAGTGCTCCTCGGACTGGCAGTTCTCGCGTGGTGGGTCGTCAAGCTCGGGCTGCGACCCCTCGAAGACATGCAACAGACCGCGGGCGCGATCGCCGCCGGCGATCTCTCGCGTCGGGTCGAGATCGTCGACGAGCACACCGAGGTCGGCCGGCTCGGCCTCGCACTCAACGAGATGATGCAGCGGATCCAAACCGCGTTCGAGGCGCGCGCCGCGTCGGAAGCGCGCCTTCGGCGCTTCGTCGGCGATGCGTCGCACGAGCTGCGAACGCCGCTCACCTCGATCCGTGGTTACGCCGAGCTGTTCCGCCGCGGCGCCGCCGATCGCCCCGAAGACCTCGCGAAGGCGATGCGCCGGATCGAAGAAGAGGCGAACCGAATGGGTTCGCTCGTCGACGACATGCTGCTGCTCGCGCGGCTCGAACAGGGACGGCCGCTCGAACGACAGCCTGTCGACCTCACTCGCATCACGCGCGACGCGGTCGACGACGCGCGCGCGGTCGCGCCGAACCGGCCGATCGATTACTCACCGAACGGAGCGATCTTTGTTCCTGGTGACGAGGCGCGGCTCCGCCAAGTGCTCGCGAACCTGCTGCAGAACGCGAACCGCCACACGCCACCCGACACGCCGGTGCACGTGCAGGTCGTCGAAGGCGTCGACGAGGCCCTGATCGAGGTCGCCGACGAAGGACCGGGGATGCAAAGCGACGATACGAGCCGGGTCTTCGAACGGTTCTGGCGTTCCGACCCATCTCGCACGCGCGCGAGTGGCGGCGCGGGCCTCGGCCTTGCGATCGTGGCCGCCATCGCCGACGCGCACGGCGGGCACGCCGAGGTGCTGAGCACACCCGGACTGGGTTCGACGTTTCGGGTGCACCTGCCTCGCAGCGTGCCGCCGACGCCCGACACGTACGCGGCGGACGCTCAAAGTGACGCTCCACCCGACGCCCCAACCGACGCCCCATCCGACGCGGCGACGATCCCCCTCGCCGACCTCGAGGACTCCTGACCTCGCTTACAGCCGGACGACGAGCTTGCCGAGGTGCTCACCCGAGAACATCCGCAACAGCGCCTCCGGGGCTCGATCGATCCCGTCGAGCTCGTGTACCCGGTGCTTGATCCGCCCCGCGGCGAGCCACTCGGCGAGCTGCTCGGTGGCCTCGCCGTAGCGGTCCCAGTGGTCGAGCGTGTTGAAACCCTCCATCCGCGCCCGCTTACCCATCAGATACCGGATGTTGTGAAGCGCGGGAGCCGGCCCGTCGAGGTTGTACGCGGAGATATCGCCGCACAGGACGACGCGCGCTCGTAGCGCAAGGCGCCGCAGCACCGTGTCGAGCAACTCTCCGCCGACGTTGTCGAAGAAGACGTCGACACCCGTGGGCGCGAGCTCCTTGAGTCGCGCGGCGACATCCTCGCGCTTGTAGTCGATGCACGCGTCGAAGCCGAGGTCCTCGGTGACCCACGCGCACTTCTCGGCCGACCCGGCGATGCCGACGACGACGGCGCCCTTCATCTTTGCGATCTGTCCCGCGACGGATCCCACGCTGCTCGCGGCGGCTGAAACGCAGAAGGTCTCGCCCGGTTGCGGGTTGGCGACCCCGAGCACGCCGACGTAAGCCGTGACGCCCACGTGGCCGAGCACGCCGAGCACGTCCCGCAACTCGACATCCTCCGGCACCATCGTGATCGGAGGGAACGGGTCCGACTCGACGACGCAGTACTGCTGCCAGCCGGTCAGATGCATGAACGCGCGTCCGAGCGGATACTCGACGGGGTTGTTCGTCTCGACCACGACCCCGACGCCGTTCGACCGAACGACCTCTCCGATGGCGACACCGGGCATGTAGTTGCCGCGTTCGTCGAGCCAACCGCGGATCGTCGGATCGATGCCGAGATAACGCACCTCGAGCAGCGCCTCACCCTCGCCGAGTTGCGGCACGGGCGTCTCGGTCGTCTCGAAGCACGATTCGGTGACCATCCCGACCGGCCGCTTCGCGAGCACCACCTGTCGATTCGGCAATTCTCGATTCGCGCGCGACGACGACACGAGCGCAGAAGTTAGTGGGAGCGCGTAGCCTCGCGCCCGATGCTGCCCCTCGATGTTGCCGATCTCACAACGGACTGGTTCAGCGCGGTGCTCGGACGCGACGTCAACGACGTCGAGGTGCTCGACCGGAGCTCCGGAACCACCGGCCGGGCCCATGTCGCGTTGGCCGGCGAACCGAGCGTCCCGCCGACCGTGTTCGTCAAGCTGGCACCGTTCGACGAACGCCAGCGCGAGTTCGTCACGTCGGTCGGGATGGGTGTGGCCGAGGCGCGCTTCTACCGCGATCTCGCGTCGGAGGTACCGGTGCGGGTGCCCGGCGTCTGGTTCGCCGAGCTCGACGGCGACGGGTACGTGATGGTGCTGGAGGACCTCATCGCGGGCGGGTGCCGCTTCCCCACCCCGAAGGACGACGACATCGCGTGGCGCGCGCGCGACATCGTCGAGCAGATGGCCGCGCTGCACGCGCGGTTCTGGGAATCGCCACGGTTCGACGGCGATGGCGATCTCGCGTGGCTCGCGCCGAAAGGGACGGGCGCCGCGGGCGGCGGAGCGACGTTCGTGAAGATGGCCGTCGACGCCATTGGCGACCGCCTTCCCGCGGAATTCCATCGCCTGGCCGACATCTACATTTCTCGGAACGACGACATCGTGCAGTTGTGGAACTCCGGGCCGCGCACCCTCGTGCACGGCGATCCGCATCTCGGAAACCTCTTCGTCGACACCGTCGGTGGCGATACCACCGGCTTCCTCGACTGGGCGATGATCGGCCGCTCACCCGGACTACGCGATGTCGCGTACGTGATGTGCAACTCGATCCCGGCCGAGGTTCGCGCCGCCGACGAGCGCGCGCTGATCGACCGCTATTGCGAGCTGCTGGGAGAAGCGGGTGTCGACCTCGACACCGAGTCCGCGTGGGAGCAGTACCGGCTCTTCGCGGTGTATTCGTGGGTCTCCGCGACATCGACCGCGGGGATGGGCTCGAAATGGCAGCCCCTCCACATCGGCTTGGGCGGTACGCAGCGGGCGACCGCGGCGTGCGACCAGCTCGGCTGCGTCGGTCTCCTGGAGCGACTCCTCGCCTGAACGGTAGGGTGCGAGACAGTCATTCTCGAAGGGAGTCCGATGTCGGTGTACGACGTTCCGATCAAATCGCTCGACGGCAATGCCGGCGTGCTCGCCGACCAGAAGGGCAAGGTCACGCTGCTAGTGAACGTCGCTTCGTTCTGTGGCCTGACCCCGCAATACGAGGGCCTCGAGAAGCTGTACGAGCGCTTCGGCGACCAGGGTTTCTCCGTCGTCGGGATCCCGTGCAACCAGTTCGGGGCGCAGGAACCGGGCACGGCCGACGAGATCAAGACGTTCTGCAGCACCAACTTCAAGGTGACCTTCCCGCTCTCGGAGAAGATCGAGGTGAACGGCGACGGCCGGCACGCGCTGTACCAGCAGCTCACACCCAAGGCCGACGCCGAGGGCCACACCGGCGACATCCGTTGGAACTTCGAGAAGTTCGTCGTCTCGCGCGACGGCGAGGTACTCGAGCGCTTCTCGCCGATGGTCGAGCCCGAGAACGCCGATGTCGTCGGCGCGATCGAGAAGGCGCTCGCGAACTAGTTTCGATCCGGCTCCGGCGCAGCTCACGTGATTCTCGATCAGTTTCGCCTCGACGGCCGCGTCGCGATCGTGACCGGCGCAGGAAAGGGCATCGGCGCGGGTTGCGCGCGGGCGCTGGCCGAGGCCGGCGCCGACGTCGCATGCGCGGCGCGCACGCAAGCCGACATCGACGAGATCGCCGCCCAGGTACGCGCGATCGGACGCCGCGCGCTCGCGGTCGCGACCGACGTGACCGTGACCGGGCAGCTCGAACAGCTCGTCGCGCGAGCCGTCGAGGAGTTCGGTCGCATCGACATACTGCTCAACAACGCGGGTGGATCGCTGCCGCGGGCGTTCATGGCCACCAGCGAGCGATCGTTCGAGATGGCATTGCGCTTCAACGTGACCTCCGCGTTTCTGCTGAGCAAGCTCGTCGTCCCGCACATGGTCGAAGCGGGCGGCGGCGCGATCGTCAACATCTCGTCGCGCTCCGCGAGCATGGTGCAGCCGTGCTTCACCGCGTACGCGACAGCCAAGGCCGCGCTTTCGATGATGACGCGCGCGATGGCGCCCGAACTGGCGCCGAAGATCCGAGTCAACGCCATCGAGGTCGGCGGCATCGAGACCGACGCGCTCGCCCACGTGCTTTCCGACGACGCCGTGCGCGCCCAGCTCGAGGGAAACACGCCGATGCAGCGCGTCGGCCTTCCCACCGACATCGCCGCGGCGGTCGTCTACCTCGCGTCGCCCGCGTCGTCGTTCGTGACCGGGAAGGTCTTCGAGGTCGACGGCGGCGTCGAAGCTCCCGCGTTCACGATCCCCTTCGAACGGCTCTGAACGTCAGCGGGGAGCGGCGCGGCCCGCGAGCAGGGGCAGGTCGAGGTACGTCTTGATGCCCGGTTCGGCCCGACACACGTAGGGGATCGCGTTCACGCAGTGCATCGCCGGAGCGATGAGCCCGATCTCCGGCTGCTCGCCGACGACCGGCGGATGTAGACCATGGAACGTGCAGGACACGGGCGGCTCCGCGTCGAGCGCGACCTCGAAGCGCTGCTCGCCGAGCGTCCAAGCCGGATCGAGCGCCTCCGATCCCATGAGCCAGTTGACGCGGACGGTCATGACCGTTTCGCCACCAACCGTCCCCTCCCACGTGAACCGCTGCCCCGCGACCGTTCCCTCGTCAATGACGCCGACCGGTGTGTCGAGCGGACGCGTCGCGACGGCCATCTCGTGCAACGACCGCTTCTCCGCGTCGAGCTCCCAGCCGAGCGCGGCGGCGACCATGTCGATCGACTGCATGAAACCGTGGCCGAGCACGTCGATCATCGGGCTCTTCGCGGCGACATCGGGCGCCTTGCCGAAGAGCATCACCTCACGCACGACCATGTCGGTCGGATAGTTGCGAATGTCAGAAAATTCCTCGGCGCGCACGTGACGAATGTTGCGGCACAACGCCGACAACATGAGTGGGAACCGTTCGGTGATGCCACCGGGATTGATGCCGGTACCGTGCAGCGTCGCGTGGCCGGTCAGGCACGCCGCCTGGAGCGCGGCGACGCCGGGTGAATCACCGGGATAGATCCAACCGACCGGCGTCACGACGTTCTTGCCCGACTCGAGCAGTCGGATCACGTCGCGCGTACTTGCCATCACGGGTGAGTACACGACCGCGTCGGCGTCGAGCGCGCAGATCTCGTCGATACTCCCGGTCGTCCGCACGCCGATCGGTCCGATCTCGCAGAGCTCGCCGACGTCGCGTCCCACCTTGTCGGGGCTGTGCACCCAGCACCCGACGAGCTCGAGCTCGGGATGGACGAGCACGCCTTTGATCGACTCCTTGCCGACAAGTCCGGTGGCCCACTGAACGACGCGATAGGTCATGCGATGATTCTGGCCGATGACGCACGACTGGCGCGAGTGGCACGAGGCCTACGACCATCGGGGGAGCCCCCTCGCGCGCCGCCTCGCGGTCGTGCAGCAGTGCATCGCAGCCGTACTCGACGCCGCGCCGCCCGGGCCGATCCGCGTCGTGAGCATGTGCGCGGGCGAGGGCCGCGATCTCCTCGGCGTGTTGGAGAACCACCCCCGCCGGACCGATGTAGAGGGATTGCTCGTCGAGCTCGACCCCGAGCTCGCGGCGACGGCCCGGACGCGTGCGCCGGCGACCTTCGAGGTGTCGTGCGCCGATGCGGGCATGACGACGTCGTACTCGGGCGCGGTACCGGCGGATCTCGCGCTCGTCTGCGGCGTGTTCGGCAATATCACCGACGCCGACATGATGCGCACGGTCGACCTGTTGCCGACGCTGTGCGCACCGCAGGCGACGGTGATCTGGACCCGCCATCGCCGGCCGCCCGACGCAACGCCGGGCGTGCGGCGCCGCTTCGCGGAGAGCGGATTCGAGGAAGTGAGTTTCCACGCGCCCGAGAACACGACGTACGGCGTCGGCGTGCACCGACTCACGTCGCGGCCGCGCCCTTTCCGTAGCGACGTACGCCTGTTCGACTTCGTCGGCTTCCGGGCGCTCGACGACGTGTGCTCACAATGTGGCTTCAACTACGCGCTCGGACGCTCGGAGATCACGCCGTGGCTCAGATCCGACGCGTCTGCATTCGTCGAGAAGCTTGCAAGTTTCGACGACGTCTCCGTTCGGACCAGGCCCGAGCCCGACGTGTGGTCACCACTCGAGTACGCATGTCACGTGCGCGACATCCTGCGTGTCCAGACCGAGCGAATCCTCCTCGCGCAACAGGAAGTCAAACCGGTCTTCGTTCCGATGAGACGCGACGAACGAGTGGTCGAGGATCGCTACAACGAGCAGGATCCGGCTCAGGTAATGGCCGAGTTTCTCTCGCGGGCCGACGCGCTCGCGTCAATGCTCGACGGCCTCGACGCGGCCGGCTGGGAACGCACGGGCGTCTACAACTACCCCGAGCCCGCGCTGCGCACGGTCGAATGGATCGCGATCCACACCGTGCACGAGCTCCTGCACCACCGCGGCGATGTCAGGTGACGATCGGCACCTTGGCGTAGCCGCGCACGGTGCTCGTGTGCACCATCTCGCAGCGGTCGTCGTCGACTTCCCAGGTCGGAAATCGCTTTAACGTCTCCTCCAGCGCGATCCGACCTTCGAGCCGGGCCAGCGCGGCGCCGAGGCAGAAGTGAATCCCGTACCCGAACGCGACGTGGCGGGCGATCGGCCGCTCCACGTCGATCCGGTCCGGTTCGGCGAACATGCGATCGTCGCGGTTCGCGGCGCCGGTGAGCAACGCGACCTTCGAGGCCTCCGGGATCACCGTGCCGCGCATCTCGACCGCGCGCGTCGTCCAACGACCCTGGATCGGCGACGGCGCCTCCCAGCGCAGGATCTCCTCGACCGCGTTCGGAATCAGGCCGGGATCGTCGACGAGCTTGCGGCGTTGGTCGGGGAACCGGCTGAGCCCGACGGCTGACCAGCCGAGGAACCGGGCGACGGTCTCGTTGCCGGCAGCCGAGAGCAACCCGGAGAACGCGTGGATCTCGTCGTCGGTGAGATGCCGCGTCGAACCGTCTTCCTCCTCGAGCTCGGCCGTCATCAGCTCGCTGAGGATGTCGTCGCGCGGCTGTCGCCGACGGGAATCGATGTGCGACTGCCAGTACGCGTGCGTTGCGCGCTGGATGTCGGTCGCATGCGACCCCATGATCTCGCCGGGATCGATGTGCAGCATGTCGTCGGACCACTGGCGGAGTTGGTCTTCGTCTTCCTCGGGCGCGCCGAGCAACGCGGAGATGACCATGACGGGCAGGCGCGCGCCGAAGTCGGCGACGTAGTCGAACACGCCGTTACCCGTCGCCGAGAACTCGTCGAGGAACCGTCCCGCGAGCGCGCGGATGCGAGGTTCGAGCGCGGCCATGTGCCGCGGGGTGAAGGCGCGGCTCACCAGCTTGCGGTAGCGCGTGTGCACGGGCGGGTCCATGAAGATCATGAGCGAGCGCTCGAACTCGCTCGGCTCCGGTTGCATCATCTCGAGAACCGTCGTGTGCGCGGAGCTGAAGGTCGCGGGGTCGAGATGCGCGCGCAGAACGTCGTCGAAGCGGCTCAGCGCGTAGAAGTCGAGCCGCTCGTTGTAGTACACGGGGGCTTCGTCGCGCAGGCGCTTCCACACCGGATGCGGATCGGCGTCGATCGCATAGTCGTAGGGGTCGTACACCAGCGGAGTCGCAACCATGCCGCGAACCGTATCCCGCGCAGCGCCCGGCGTGTCTATGCCACTTCGGGCGTCGCCTGGTGCGTCGCCCAGGCTCGGTACAGATCGGCGTAATGGCCGTCTCGGGCGACGAGCTCGTCGTGGGTTCCGAGCTCGGCCAGCCGTCCGTCGAACACGACACCGATGCGATCGGCGCGCGCCGCCGTCGAGAGGCGGTGTGCCACGACGACGACCGTCCGGCCGTGCATCAGCTGCTCGAGCGCACGTTCGACGTCGCGCTCGGTGCCCGGGTCGAGGTTCGACGTCGCCTCGTCGAGAATCAGCACCGACGGATCGGCAAGGGCGGCGCGGGCGAGCGATACGAGCTGGCGCTCCCCGGCCGACAAGCGCGAGCCGCGCTCGCGCACCTCGGTCTCGAGGCCCTCGGGAAACGCGGCGAATCGCTCCAGGAGCCCGAGGACGCGCAATGCCTGCTCCACGTCGGCGTCGGTCGCCTCGGGGCGGCCAACCCGCACGTTGTCGCGCAGCGTGCCCGCGAAGAGGAACCCCTCCTGGGGCACGACGATGATGCGCCGCCGCAACGAGACGAACTCGGCGTCCCGCAGATCGACTCCACCGACGCGGACCGAGCCCTCCGCCGGATCGTAGAAGCGCGCGATGAGCTTGGCGAGTGTCGACTTGCCCGCTCCCGTCGGACCGACCAGTGCCAGTCGCTCGCCGTCGGAGATACGCAGCGAGACGTCGTGCAGCACCGGCTCGTTCGGACCGTACGCGAACGTCACGTGCTCGACGTCCACCGCTCCCGACCTCGGAAGGTCGATCGCGCCCTGTCGCTGTCGAACCGTCGGCCGCGTGTCGAGCACCCCAAAGATCTTGGCGAGCGCGGCGGCCGAGGACTGCACGGTGTTGTACAGCTGACTGAGCTGGTTGATGGGTTCGAAGAGGTTGTTCAGCCACAACACGAACGCCGCGACCGTCCCGACCGTGACGATGCCCCGCGTCGTCAGCCAGCCGCCGTACCCGATGATCACCGCGGTCCCCGCCACGCCCGCGTACTCGATCACCGGGAAGTACTTGGCCGAGATGCGAGCCGTGTGCATGTTCGCGTGATACTGGTCCTCGTTCGTGCGGTTGAACTTGCGTGTGAACGCGTCCTCCCGCCCGAACGCCTGGACGACCCGGACACCCTCCAGGCCCTCCTGCAGGGTGCTCAGGTTCGTCGAGATGCGGTCGCGCACCTCGAGGTACGCCTTGTTCGACACCCGGCGGAACCATCGGCTGCCGAAGTAGACGGGCGGAACGATCACGAGGATGCCCACGGCGAGCTGCCACGAGATCACGAGCACGATCACGACCGCGCCGACGAACACGAAGACGTTCTGCACGAACAGCACGAGACCCTGGGACACCAGCTCCTGCATCGCGTCGATGTCGGAAGTCATGCGCGCGACGATCTTGCCGGTCTTCTCGGTCTCGAAATAGTCGAGCGAGAGGCTCATCATGTGCCCGAACAGACGGTTGCGCAGCACCTTGAGGAAACCCTCGCCGATGCGGGCGACGAGGACGATCGCGAATCGTCCCAGCGCGAGTCCGGCCAACGCCAGGACGAGATAGATCACGACCGCGAGGTCGAGCGCTCCGGCGTCGCCGCCATGCTTCACGCTGGGCAAACCCGCGTCGATACCGTGCCTCACCAGCAAGGGTCCGGCCAACAACGCGAGAGCCTGCGCCATCAACACGAACGTGGCGACGACGATCCGCGCGCGCTGCGGGCGCAGCATGCGGAACAGACGGCGGACTACACGCGACGCCTCGTCGCGCGACAGGGTCTCCTCGGGGACGTTGTCACCCCACCAGCCCACTAGTCACCCACCCCCGGCAGGTCGAGCAATTCCTCGTCGTCGACGACGACACCCGCCTTGGTCTCGACGGCGGCGCGCGCGAGCACCTCGCGGTAGCGGGGAGACGTCGCGAGCAGTCGATCGTGCGTCCCGTCGGCCACGACCTTTCCTTCGTCGATGAGCACCACTCGGTCGGCCAGCGCGATCGTCGCGGGCCGGTGAGCGATGATGATCGTCGTCCGGCCCCGCATCACTTCCGCGAGCGCAGCCCGGATCTCGTGCTCCTTCGTCGGGTCGACCGACGAGGTCGCGTCGTCGAGGATCAAGATGCGCGGGTCGGCGAGCACCGCCCGCGCGATCGCGATGCGCTGGCGCTGACCACCGGAGAGCGAATATCCGTGCTCACCGATGACC
>JALYLU010000077.1:0-8107 GCA_030774075.1 Actinomycetota bacterium
CGCTGCCGCTCCTCGGTCGGCTCCGCTGCCGCTCCTCGGTCGGCTCCGCTGCCGCTCCTCGGTCGGCTCCGCTGCCGCTCCTCGGTCGGCTCCGCTGCCGCTCCTCGGTCGGCTCCGCTGCCGCTCCGCTGCCGCTCCTCGGTCGGCTCCGCTGCCGCTCCGACGGACCGCGTTACCGTGCCCGGGTGAACGGGTCGGGCGCGGACGGACGAGCGACGCGGCCACTGGTCGTCGCACGCGCGATCCGCGCGTTCGCCGACGGATTCGCGAGCGTCCTGCTCGCGCGATACCTGCAGCACCTGGGGTTCAGCGGGTTCCGGATCGGCGCGATCATCACGGCGACGCTCCTCGGATCGGCCGCGCTCACGCTGTGGGCGGGTTTGCGACTCAACCGCTGGGGTTCGCAGCGGGTGTTGCTCGCGTCGTGCGCCCTGATGGCGCTCACGGGCGTCGGGTTCGCCACGGTCACGCGCTTCGCGCCACTTCTCGTCGTCGGGTTCGTCGGCACCTTGAATCCCTCGGGTGGCGATGTCAGCCCGTTCCTGCCCACCGAGCAGGCCGTACTCGCCGACCTCACCGAGACCGGTCGGCGACCCCGCCGTTTCGCGATCTACAACCTCGCGGCGGCGCTCACTGCGGCGGCCGGCGCGCTCGCATCGGCGCTTCCCGAAAGGCTGGCCACCGCGAACGGATGGGACGTCGCGACGATCGAACGGCTGTCGTTCCTGGTGTACGTCGCGACGGCGATCGGCGCCGGACTCGCCTACCGCGGGCTGCGCGGGCAGATTGGGTTCGCGTCACCGCGTCGCGGCCTGCATCGTTCGCGCTCGATCGTCATTCGGTTGTCGGCGTTGTTCGCGCTCGATTCCGCGGGCGGCGGTTTTGCCGTGCAATCGCTGCTCGTGCTCTACCTCGATCTCCGGTTCGGGCTCTCGCCCGCGGCGACGGGCGCGACGCTCGCGGCGGCGGGCGTGCTGACCGCGTTCTCTCAGCTCGCCTCGGCCAGACTCGCCGGCCGGCTCGGTCTGGTCCGCACGATGGTCTTCACGCACCTCCCGGCGAATATCTTCCTGATTCTGGCGGGCATCGTGCCGAGTGCGCCGCTCGCGGTCACCTTTCTGTTGCTCCGCGCCGCGCTCTCGCAGATGGACGTTCCGGCGCGCCAGGCACTCGTCATGCGCCTGGTCGAACCGGACGAGCGGGCTGCGGCGGCAAGTGTCACGAACGTCCCCCGGAGTCTTGCGACCGCCGCGACGCCGGCGCTCGCGGGCCTGATGCTCGATCACACGAGCTTCGGGTGGCCGCTCGTGATCGGCGGCGCCATGAAGGCGCTGTACGACCTGTTGCTGCTCGCCCAGCCCCTCGATCGTGACTGACAGGACATGACTATTGGTCGCTCGCGCTGCGCCTCCCATCCGGTCGGCTTCGCTGTCGCTCCTCGGTCGGCTCCGCTGTCGCTCCTCGGTCGGCTCCGCTGTCGCTCCTCGGTCGGCTCCGCTGTCGCTCCTCGGTCGGCTCCGCTGTCGCTCCTCGTGACAGTCGCGCGCCGAGGTGGGATCATTCGGCCATGACCACTCCGCGCGCCCACGACGACCTCGAGGCGATCCTTGCGCAGGTAGCCGTCGATGACGGCGCGATCAACCACACGATCGACTCGGACTTCGACGCGGCATTCACCTGGAACTACGCGAAGGGCGAGCGTCCCGCCCTCGACAAGCTCTACGAGAAGGCGAAGACCTCGCAGTGGAACGGGACGACCGATCTCGACTGGTCGATCGACGTCGATCCCGAACGCACCGCGGTCGAGCTCTCGAAGAACGATCGGCGCATGCAATACGTGCGTGCACTCGTCGACGAGCCCGGCTCGCCCGTGCGCAGTTGGGGTGAGCCGGAGATCACGCGCTACGCGATGGAAAATGTCGCCCATCGAGTGAGCCAGTTCCTGCACGGCGAGCAGGGCGCGTTGATCTGCACCGCCCGCATCGTCGAGACGGTGCCGTGGATCGATGCCAAGTACTACGCGTCGACGCAGGTTGTGGACGAGGCTCGCCACGTCGAAGTGTTCGGTCGATATCTCGACGAGAAGCTCCAAACGCGCTACCCGATGAACGCGCATCTGGGTGCGCTCATCGACGACGTTCTCTCCGACTCGCGTTGGGACATCACGTACCTCGGGATGCAGATCCTCATCGAGGGTCTCGCGCTGGCCGCGTTCGGGACGATCTACCGGACCAGCTCGGAGCCGCTGCTCCGGCAATTGATCCGATATGTCATGGGCGACGAAGCACGTCATGTGGCCTTCGGTGTGTTGTCGTTGCAGGAGGCGTACCGCGAGCTGTCGGGACCGGAGCTGCGCGAGCGCCAGGAGTTCGTGTACGAGGGTTCGCTGCGGATGCGCGACCGCTTCTTGCATCAGGAAGTCTGGGAGCGTCTGGGCGTCTCGACTCGGGCGATCGTTCCGTATTTCATTCGCCAGAACCGCGACGAGGAGATCCTCTTCCAGCGCATGTTGTTCGCGAAGATCGTGCCGAACTGCAAGAAGCTCGGTCTGCTCGACCCGCGCACGCCGTGGCTCCGCGATCGGTTCACCGAGATGGGCGTGCTCGAGTACGAGGACTTCGTCGACACGAGCGTCGAATATTCCGAGCTGAACGCCATAGAACAGGAACGGGCAACGGCGGCAGTTGCGGGCCAGTGAGGTCGCTCGGGGCGATTCCGTCAACGATCGACCACATCACTCCCGAATGGCTGAGCGACGCGCTCGGTCGATCGGTGACGGCGGTGACGAAGGAGCCCGTCGGTGTCGGTGTCGGTCTCGTCGGCCAGCTGTTCCGTCTCGGGATGGAAGGTGGCGGTGAACCCTCGACCGTCATCGCGAAACTTGCCGCTCCCACCGAGGAGGGTCGCTTCGTCGCGACCGTGCTCAACATGTACGGGCGAGAGGTCGGCTTCTACACCGAGTTGTCACCTCGCACTTCGATCTCGCACCCGGCCTGCTACTTCGCCGCACACGATCCGGTGACCCAGGACACGGTGCTGCTGCTCGAGGACGTGTCGGTTCGCGGCCGCGGCGGCGACCAGGTTCAGGGCTGTTCGCTCGCCGGTGCTCGGCCTGCGATCCGCACGCTCGCGCGGCTGCACGCCGGTTTCTGGGACGACCCGTCGTTGCTCGCATCGTCGTTCCTCCTGCGGTTGGCCGACGACCCGTATCCCGCCGCGGTGGCGATGGCATACGAGATGGCGTGGCCGCGCGTCCAAGAGTTCTTCGGCGACATGATCGACGAGCACGTGCGGGCCTTCGGCGACCGATACGCGAAGCTGGTTCCGGCGCTGTTCGCCAAGCTGTGCGACGGCCCTTTGGTGCTGTCGCACTCCGACTGGCGACTCGACAACCTCTTCTTCACCGACGATAACGACGTGATTGCCGTCGACTGGCAGCTCATCGACCGGTCGGTCGGACCGCGTGATCTCTCGTATCACGTGACCCAGAGCGTCAACATCGACGACCCGGCCGGCTATGAGCAGGCGTTCGACACGTACGTCTCCGATCTCGACGACCTCGGGGTCGACGTCGATCGCGCGTGGGCCTGGGAGATGTACCGGTACGGAACCATGCTGGGCTTCGTGTACCCGGTCATCGCCACGGGTGCGCTGACGATCGACGACCCTCGGCACGTCGAGCTCACCCGGGCGCTCTTCCGGCGC
Organism: Actinomycetota bacterium; assembly: GCA_030774075.1. Classification (GTDB taxonomy): domain Bacteria; phylum Actinomycetota; class Acidimicrobiia; order IMCC26256; family PALSA-610; genus PALSA-610. Next base: position 3,706 of record JALYLU010000077.1, read on the forward strand.
AGCCTCGCCGCGCTGCACGCGCTCGACGCCTTCGCGCTGCCGCTGTAGCTCCCCGGGTTGTGCGCGGCGGGGCCCCGAAGAGGTCCGCGAACGAGCCGGTGTTCGGTGGCGTATGCTCGAAGAGCCGTGCGTGCCACGCCCGGCGCCTGGCGACCCTCCTGGACCCCGAGGCTGGTCAGTAACGACCTTTCTCACCTTTCCAGAGAGCCGAGACGCCAATGACAACGCTGTTGGATCCTCCTGCTCCTGCTGCGCCTCAACGCGCGCCGGAAACCCCTCCGAGCCGAGCCAGTGTCCGGGCCGGGCGATTGGTCACCGGGGTGCTCATGATCACCCCGCCGGTGGCGCTCGGAATCGCGATTCCCTTGCTCTGGGGGCGAGCGGTGAGCCTCCTCGACATCGTCCTCGCCTCGGTCTTCTACGTCGTGACCGGGTTGGGGATCGCGGTCGGCTATCACCGACTCTTCACGCATCGCAGCTTTCGGGCCGTGCGTTGGCTCAAGATCCTCCTCGCGTCGACCGGCTCGATGGCGGTCGAAGGTTCCGTCGTCGGTTGGGTTGCCATCCATCGCCGCCATCACGTGTTCAGTGACAAGCCGGGCGATCCGCACTCGCCGCACGAGTACGGCCCGGGACCGGTGGCGCAGGTCCGCGGGTTCGCGCACGCGCACATCGGGTGGTTGTTCAAGACCGATCCGACTTCGGCGGAGCGTTACGCACCTGATCTCCTCGCCGATGCCGACACCGTGATCATCAGCCGGATGTTCCCCATCTTCGCGGTGGTGTCGCTCACCGCTCCGTTCATCCTCGGCTGGACGATTTCCGGTGCGCTCAGCGGTGCGCTCACCGCGTTCTTGTGGGCCGGCCTCGCCCGCATGATGCTGTTGCATCACGTCACCTGGAGTGTGAACTCCATCTGCCACATGTTCGGGAGCAAGCCGGCAACGCAGAAGGACTGCAGCACCAACTTCGCGCCTCTCGGCATCATCTCGTTCGGCGAGGCCTGGCACAACTTCCACCACGCCTTCCCGCGCTCGGCTCGCCACGGCGCGCTCGCGCATCAGATCGACCCGGGCGCGGCTGTGATCCGGCTCTTCGAGCGCGCGGGTTGGGCAACCGACGTGCACTGGCCGACCGAGGCGCAGCTCGCGATCTGCAGGTCGGGCTAGACGTATGTGCTTTTCCCCCGGCGCCGACGCCGTCGTCGGGGGTATCGTCGTCGTCATCGGCGCGGACGCATTGCGACACGTGCGCGAGCCGAAGCAGATCCTGCTCGCGTCGCTCCCGGTCCTGTTCGGACTACATCAGCTCGACGAGGCGTTCGTGTGGTGGGGCCTCCAGGGCCGCGTCGCCGGATCGATCGAACGGATCAGCATCTGGGCCTATCTGTTGTTCGCGTTGGCCGTGCTGCCCGCGCTCGTGCCGCTCGCGGTTCTGGCGGTCGAGCGATCACCGTTGCGCCGGCGACTCATCGCCGCCCTCGCGGCGCTGGGAATCGGCGTGGGTGTCGCGCTGGGTGTCGCGTTGTTCCGCGGCTCGGTCAACGCGGCGATCGACGGTCGTCACATCGCATACGACGTGAGCGCGTTGAACCAGGGTCGCGAGCTCACCGCGCTCTACGTCGTCGCGGCCTGCGGCGCGCTCATCGCGTGCAGCTATCGCGACCTTGCCGCGCTCGGAGTGCTGAATCTCGTCGCGGTCCCGGTGCTGATGTGGATGACGGTGAGCGGCTTCGTCTCGGTGTGGTGTTTCTGGGCCGCGATCGTGAGCGTCGTGATCGCCTTCCACGTGCGACGTTCGGCGCAGCGTCGAGAATCCCAGGTGTCCGGCGTATTGAACGTAGCGTGAGCCTGTGCGCGTTCTCGTGGTCGGAGCGGGCGGGGTCGGGGCCGCGATCGCGCGTGCGGCTGCGGAATCCGATGTTCTCGAACGGGTCGTCGTCGCCGACCTCGACCTCGCCCGGGCGTCCGCTGCAGTCGATCGCTGCGCGGATACGAGATTCGTAGCGCACGCGGCCGAGATCCTCGATCGCACGTGAGCGTTTGTTGCCAACAGTTCGCAACAAAACCGCGGCCTGACAGGCACAATTCTTGCCAACAGTTTGCAAGTCAAACTCGTCAGATTCGGGCCCAGGCCTCGGTGAGGACCGCGCGGAGCACCTGTTCGATGTAGTCGAACTCGGGCTGACCGATGATGAGCGGCGGTGCGAGCTGGACGACAGGATCGCCGCGGTCGTCGGCGCGACAGATCAGCCCGGCGTCGTACAACGCACGCGAAAGGAAGCCCCGCAGGAGGCGTTCGCTCTCCTCCGGGTTGAACGACGTGCGTGTGGCCTTGTCCTTGACGAGCTCGATGCCGTAGAAGTAGCCCGCGCCCCGAACGTCGCCGACGATCGGCAGATTGCGCAGTTTGTCGAGCGTCGCACGGAACGCGCCCTCGTTCGCGCGCACGTGTTCGAGCAGACCTTCACGCTCTATGAGATCGATGTTCGCAAGCGCGACCGCGCAGCTCACCGGATGACCGCCGAACGTGATGCCGTGCAGGAACGTCCTTTTGTCCCGCAGGAACGGTTCGACGAGATAGGGCCGGGCGATCAGACCGCCGATCGGCGAGTAGCCCGACGTCATGCCCTTGGCCATCGTGATGATGTCGGGCTGATAGTCGTACCGCTGCGAGCCGAACCAGTGGCCGAGACGTCCGAACGCGCAGATCACCTCGTCCGACACGAGCAATACGCCGGTCTGGTCGCAGATCTCGCGGACGCGTTCGAAGTAGCCCTCGGGCGGCGGGAAGCAGCCGCCCGAGTTCTGGACCGGCTCGAGGAACACCGCGGCGACGCTCTCAGGCCCTTCCATCTCGATCGCGAGGGCAATCGCTTCCGCCGGGTCGATCGGCGCGGGCCGATAGGGGTTGGTGTTGACCACGCGCACGGCGCCGGGGACGAGAGGCTCGAACGGCGCCTTGATCGAGGGCACGCCCGTGATCGACAGCGCGCCCATGGTCGTGCCGTGATACGCGATGTGGCGACCGATGACCTTGTAGCGGTGCGGCTGACCGACGGCCTCGAAGTACTGCCGGGCGAGCTTCCATGCCGACTCGACCGCTTCACCGCCGCCCGTCGTGAAGAAGACCCGTTCGAGATCACCGGGTGCGAGATCGGCGAGCCGCTCCGCCAGCTCGATGGCGCGCGGATGCGCGTAGCTCCAGACGGGGAAGTATGCGAGCGTGCGGGCCTGCTCGGCCGCGGCGTCGGCCAGCTCGTTGCGACCGTGACCGACCTGCGACACGAAGAGTCCCGCGAGGCCGTCGAGATACCGCTTGCCGTTCTGGTCGTACACCCACGCACCCTCGCCGCGCACGATCACCGGAATGTCGGCGGCGGGATCGGACGACATCGGTGTGAAGTGCATCCAGAGGTAGCGATGCGCGGCTGCGGTGAGCGTGTCGGGCGATGTCGTTGTCATCACGTTCCCCAGGAATAGGTCTGCTTCTCGAGCCGGAGGTAGACGAACGTCTCGGTCGAGCGGATGCCCGCGATCGATCGGATCTGTGTGTTGATCACGTCGAGCAGGTGCTCGTCGTCGCGCGCGGTCAGCTCGACGAGGAGGTCGTAGGTGCCCGAGCAGATGACGACGTAGTCGATCTCCGCGTTGGCGCTCAGCTTGGCCGCCAGCTCCCGCACGTCGCCGTCGACCTTGATGCCGACCATGGCCTGGCGGTGAAGTCCGACCCGCAGCGGGTCGGTGACCGCGACGATCTGCATGACCCCCGCGTCGAGGAGCCGCTGGACCCGCTGGCGCACCGCGGCCTCCGACAGCCCGATGGTCTTTGCTATCGAGGTGTAGGGACGGCGACCATCGCGTTGCAGCTCCCGGATGATCCGCATCGAGACGTCGTCGAGCGGGGGAGTGGATGTGCGGATATCGTCGTCAGAAACCTGTGCCACAACGATCTACCTGTGTAGACAGCGGTCGATTTGCGGATACTAGCCTTGAGGGGCGCAAACAGCGGAGCAGAGAGGGGTCCCGATGGAAGTCGTGCAGAACCTGGTGAACGGCAAGCCGGTCGATGCCCGAGACGGCGCCACCACCCCGCTCGTCGATCCGTGTACCGGCCGGACCTACGGGTCGGCCCCCCGATCGAGTGCGGCCGACATCGATGAAGCGGTGGCCGCCGCGCACGCCGCGTTCGACGGCTGGCGCTCGAGCACCCCGTCCGAGCGGAGCCTCGCGCTGTTGCGCATCGCGGACGCGCTCGAGAAGGACGCCGATCGCTTCATTGACGCCGAGTGCCGCAGCACCGGCAAGCCCAAGGCGTTGATGGCCGCCGACGAGATCCCGCCCTCGGTCGACCAGTTGCGCTTCTTCGCGGGCGCGGCGCGCATGCTGGAAGGGCGCGGTGC
>JALYLU010000077.1:8117-12131 GCA_030774075.1 Actinomycetota bacterium
GAACATGACGGGACTCACCTCGTTCATTCGCCGTGAGCCGATCGGCGTGGTTGCGCAGGTCTCGCCGTGGAACTACCCGCTGATGATGGCGATCTGGAAGATCGCACCCGCGCTCGCCGCGGGCAACACCGTGGTGCTGAAGCCGGCTGAGAGCACCCCCGAGACGACTGTGATGCTCGCCGAGCTCGCGGCCGAGTTCCTGCCTGCCGGAGTGTTCAACGTCGTGTGCGGCGACCGCGACAGCGGGCGCGCGTTGGTCGCGCACCCGATCCCGGGGCTCGTCTCGATCACCGGCAGTATCCGCGCGGGGATGGAGGTCGCGGCGGCAGCCGCCACCGACTTGAAGCGGGTGCACCTCGAGCTCGGTGGCAACGCGCCCGTCATCGTCTGCGACGACGCCGACCTGCAGGCGGCCGCGGAAGGTATCGCCGCCGCCGGCTTCTACAACGCCGGGCAGGACTGCACGGCTGCTACGCGCGTGATCGCCGCGGCCTCCGTGCACGACCGCTTCGTCGACATGCTCGTCGCCGAGGCGCGGAAAAAGACCGTCGGCGGGCTCGACGTTCCCGACGCCGATCTCGGTCCCCTCAACAACCCGAGTCAACTCGAACGCGTACAGGGCTTCATCGGGCGACTGCCGTCCCAGGCGCAGGTGTTGTGCGGCGGCGAGCGGATCGGTGACTCTGGCTACTTCTTCGCGCCGACCGTCGTCGCCGGGTTGAAGCAGGCCGACGAGATCGTGCAACAGGAGGTGTTCGGCCCTGTGATCACGGTGCAGCGTTTCGCCGAGGTCGACGAAGGGCTGCGCGACGCGAACGGCACCGATTACGGGCTGTCATCGAGTGTCTGGACCCGCGACCACGCCAACGCCATGCGGCTGTCGGCCGCGCTCGACTTCGGGTGCGTGTGGATCAACACCCACATCCCGCTCGTCGCGGAGATGCCGCACGGGGGTTTCAAGCACTCCGGCTACGGCAAGGACCTCTCGATCTACGCCCTCGACGACTACACACGCGTGAAGCACGTCATGAGCTCGACCGAATAGCGCTCAGGCGCGGACGGCGGCGTCGAGGGCGGCGAGGCCTTCCTCGAGGAGCGCGTCGCCGAGCACCAGCGGCGGAAGCAGTCGCACGACGTTGCCCATCGTGCCGGCGGTGAGCACGATCACGCCCTGTGCATGGCACGACGCGCAGATGCGCTGGGCGCGGTCGGCGTCGGGCGTTCCGTCGGCGTGCACGAGCTCCATCGCAACCATCGCACCCCGGCCGCGCACGTCGCCGATTCCCGACGAGTCGCGCTGCATCGCGACCAGCCGCTCGAGCATGCGGTCGCCCAGCTTCCGGGCGCGCTCCACGAGCCCTTCCTTCTCGATCACGTCGATCGCCGCCAACGCCGCCGCGCACGACACCGGGTTCCCGCCGAATGTGCTCCCGAGGCCGCCGGCGTGGACCGCGTCCATGATCTCGGCCCGGCCGGTCACGCCGGCGATCGGCATGCCGCCACCGAGCCCCTTCGCAGTCGCGACGAGATCGGGCACGACGTCTTCGTGCTCGCTCGCGAACCACGCGCCCGTGCGACCGAAGCCCGTCTGCACCTCGTCGGCGACGAAAAGCACTCCGTTGGACCCACACCACTGCGCGATCCCGGCGAACCATCCCGCCTCGGGTACGACGAAGCCACCCTCGCCCGCGATCGGTTCGACGACGACGCACGCGATCTGAGCGACGTCGACGCTCGCCTCGATCCACGCGATCGTCTCCGCGAGGCCGCCGGTACCGCGAAACGGGTACGAGAACGGCGCCCGGTAGATCTCGGGCGCGTACGGACCGAACGACTTCTTGTAGGGGACGACCTTGGCGGTCAGCGAGAGCGCGAGCAGCGTGCGGCCGTGGAACGCCTGGTCGAACGCGACCACCGCCGGCCGCCCGGTTGCCGCGCGGGCGATCTTGACGGCGTTCTCGACGGCTTCCGCGCCCGAGTTCACGAGGAGCGAGCGCTTTTCGTGGCTACCGGGCGTGCGGTCCGCGAGTTGCTCGCACACCGCGACGTAACCCTCGTAGGGCGTCACCTGGAAGCACGTGTGGACGAAGTTCGCGGCCTGCTTCGCGATCGCCTCGACGACCGCGGGATGCGCGTGGCCGACGTTCACGACCGCGATCCCGGCGCCGAGGTCGATCAACCGGTTGCCGTCGACATCTTCGACGATGCCGCCCTGCGCGCGCTGCACGAAGATCGGCAGCGTGGTGCCGACTCCGGCCGGTACGGCGCGCGTGCGGCGCGCCCACAGCGCGCGCGACCGCGGACCCGGGATCTCGGTGACGAGCTTGCGTTGCTGTTCCATGATGCCTACCCCAGTGCGGTTGCGTCGATGGCGCCCACGCCGCGCCGCGCGGCCCGCACGCTGAAGAATCCGCCGATCGCGAGCAGTAGGAGCGCAGACAGCAGCACGATCGTCGACAGCGCGTTGATCGAAGGCGAGACCCCGAACTTGAGCTGACCGAAGATATAGAGCGGCAGGGTCGTCGAACCCGGGCCCGACGTGAACGACGTGATCACGACGTCGTCGAGCGAGATCGTGAACGCGAGCATCGCGCCCGCGAAGATCCCCGGCGCCGCCAGCGGCAGCACGACTCGCAGGAAGGCCTGAACCGGGGTGGCACCGAGGTCGGCGGCCGCCTCGACGAGCCGGTTGTCGAACGCGGTCAGGCGTGCCTTCACGACGATGACGACGAACGCGATGCAGAACGTGATGTGCGCGGCGATCACCGTCCGGATGCTCAGGTCGATGTGCGCAAAGCGCCGGAAGAAGGCGGTCAGCGAGATTCCCATGATGATCTCGGGCATCACCAAGGAGATGAAGATCAACGTCGAGTAGACGGAACGACCGCGGAACCGGAATCGAGTGAGCGCGAACGCCGCGAGGGTGCCGATCACGGTCGCGACCAGCGTCGCGACGAAGGCGACCTTGAGCGTGTTCCGGAAGGCCTGCAGCGCGTCGTGATTGTGGGCGAGGGCGCTGTACCAACGGGTCGAGAATCCCGCCCAGGAGGTGCCACTCTTGGCCTTGTTGAAGCTGAACACCACGAGCACGACGATCGGCGCGAACAAGAACGCGAACACGACGACCGCGTGCACTATGAGGTACCGCGGGCGCAGCGCGCTCTTGGTGCTCACAGCGCTTCCTCGCCGACCCGCCACAGGTATACGAACACGCCGAGAAGGATGAGCGTCATGAGCAGCACCGACATCGCCGACCCCAACGGCCAGTTGTTGCCGCTCCCGAACTGATCGTAGACCGTGTTGCCGAACATCTGGGTTTTCACGCCACCGAGCAGCTCGGGCGTCACGAAGTCGCCGACCGCCGGGATGAACACCAGGAGAACCCCGGCGATGAGTCCGGGCGAGACCGTGGGAATGATCACGCGGAACAGGGTGGACGCCTTGCCGTGGCCGAGGTCGTAGCTCGCCTCGACGAGCGACTTGTCCATGCGCTCGATCGACGCGTACAGCGGCAGGACCATGAACGGCAGGAAGCCGTACGTCAGCCCGAGGATCACCGCGAAGTGTGTGTTGAGGAACGTGTGGTTGTCGCCGAGCCCGATCGTGCCCAGCACCGAGTTCAGCAACCCGTTGCGCTGCAGTATGAACTGCCACGCGTACATGCGGATGAGGTAGCTCGTCAGGAACGGGATGATGACGAGCACCAGGTACACGTTGCGGAAGCGGCCGCCGAACCGGGCGATCCAGTACGCGAGCGGGAAGCCGAGGAGCACGCAGGCGATCGTCGACACCAGGGCGTAGGCGATCGATCGGGTGAAGATCGGCAGGAAACGAGGGTTCAACGCGGTGTGGTAGTTCGAGAAGATCAGGTGTCCCCACGAGAAGCGAATCGGCGTGATAACGCCCCGCTTGCCCAAGCTGTACGCGACCACGAGCAGCGTCGGGATCACGAGCAGGAAGAGGAACCACACGCTCGTCGGCAGCAGCAGCAGATTGCCCGCGATCCAATCCGGG
>JALYLU010000078.1 GCA_030774075.1 Actinomycetota bacterium
CTGCTCGGGCGTCCGCTGCGGCTTTACCGGCGCGGCCGGCGCTGCTTCTTCGGAACGCGTGCCGGGGCGCGCGCCCCGGCGACGCGCGATCTCGCGCCCTTCGGTAACGGCGTCGGCGATCACCCGGCACATGAGCTGCGCGGAACGGATTGCGTCGTCATTGCCAGGGATCACGTAATCGATGATGTCGGGATCGCAGTTCGTGTCGACGACCGCGACAACAGGTATCCGGAGCCGGTTCGCCTCGGTAACGGCGATGTGCTCCTTCTTCGTGTCGATGATGAACACGGCAGACGGGAGCCGCTCGAGGTTCTTGATGCCGCCCAGGTTGCGCTCGAGTTTTGCGAGGTCGCGACGGACCTTGAGGCCTTCCTTCTTCGACATCAGATCGACTTCGCCGGAGTCGACTTGGCGCTGGAACTCGCGCAGCTTCGCGACGCGCGAGTGCACCGTCTGGAAGTTGGTGAGCATGCCGCCGAGCCAACGGAAGTTGACGTAAGGCATCCCGCACCCATTGGCCGCGTTCTCGATCGGTTCCTGCGTCTGCTTCTTCGTGCCGACGAAGAGCACGATCCCGCCGTTGGCGACGGTCTCGCGCACGAACCGATAGGCACCGTCGATGCGATCGAGCGTCTGATGTAGATCGACGATGTAGATGCCGTTGCGCTCGCCGAAGATGAAACGACGCATCTTCGGATTCCAGCGCCGGGTCTGGTGACCGAAGTGGACTCCGGCCTCCAGGAGTTGCTTCATGCTCACGACGGCCACGGCCGCGCCTCCCCTAGGTTGGATCTTCCGCCCGCGCGAGCACCGATCGGTCGAAAGCCGTCGGCACCACCTTGGGATCACAGGCGTGCGAATGGTTGATTGCGGCATCCGGAATCGGTCCGGAAGCACGTTCAGTGTAGCGGCCCCGTCTCGGTTCATCCGAGGCGAATCGAGCTGCGGCGCGGGCCCGAGTCCGGGGCGGCTAGGGCACGGGAGCCGATCCTGGCAGCCCGGCCATCAACGCCCGGCGCTCCTCGATTCGCCGAGCGAGGGAGCCCGCGGCTGCGTCGGCGGCGATCGGCGCGAGGTGTACCCGCACCGGGAGGCCGGCCGACGCGAAGAGCCGCATCGGATCGACGAAGACGTCGCCAATCCGCAGTCCGAGATGCAGAACGGCGGGATCGTGGTGCTCACCGCGCCCGCCCGTGGTTCCCACGACCTCGCCGCGTGCGACGACCTCGCCCCCGCGCACGCGGATCGACGCGAGGAACGAATACGAGGTCCGTAGGCCGCCCGCGTGGCGGAGGACCACGTGACGGGCGGTCGCGACCACCCCGGCGAACACGACCGTCCCCGCGCCCGCGGCGCGCACCAGCGTGCCCGGAGCGGCCGCGAAATCGACCCCCAGGTGCCCACGACCGTAACGGGTCAGCGGCGCGTGGAAGGGACGCACGACCCGACCGGCGACCGGGCGCAGCCACATGTCCACACCCGACGCGGGCGCCGGCGCGAGCGCCAGAACGCCGATGATTGCGAGGACGATGAGCGTCGGAGCGGCCTTCGTGCGCATGCGCCGAACGTACGCGTGAACGCGCGGGCGATCGCTGGTGCGGAACGGGTGTGCAGTGAAATCGTCGTCCGGCGACGTTTTCGGTGCAGGAGTCGGCGCGGTAACGCCGATCGCGGCCGGCGCAGGCGTTGGTTAGGTGTTAGGTGACGATCCCGCGCTCGGGCATCGGCTCCGAGAGCCGGGAACGCAACTGGAAGATCGCCTTCGTGTGGATCTGGCACACGCGGCTCTCGGTGACGCCGAGCACGTTGCCGATCTCGGCGAGCGTCAAACCTTCGTAGTAGTAGAGCGTCAGCACGAGCCGCTCGCGGTCGGGCATGCGGTTGATCGCGTCGGCCAGCACCTGGCGCATCTCTTCCGACTCGAAGGCCTCGACCGGGTCGTGACCGCTGCCCGCGATCGTGTCGCCGACCGTCGCTCCGCTGCCGCGCTCGGAACCGGCCGAGAGCAGCTCGTCGAGCGCGACGACGCCGACGAAGCTGATCTGGCCGAGCGTCGTCGCGAGCTCGTCCTCGCTCAAGCCGAGCTCGGTCGCGACCTCTTTGTCTTCCGGACTGCGGCGCAGCTCGTTCTCGAGCTTCGAGTACGCGCGCTCGATGGCACGGGCCTTGGCGCGCACCGAGCGAGGGACCCAGTCGATCGACCGCAGCTCGTCGATGATCGCGCCCTTGATCCGGCTGATCGCATACGTCTCGAACTTGTAGCCGCGTCCGGGATCGAACTTGTCGATCGCGTCGATCAGACCGAAGATGCCGTAGCTGACGAGATCCGATTGCTCGATGTTCTGCGGGAGTCCGGCGGCGACCCGGCCGGCGACGAACTTCACCAACGGCGAGTAGTGCAGGATCAAGCGCTCGCGCGCGTGGGACGTGCCGCCATCTTTGTAATCACGCCATAGCTCGGCGATTTCCGCGGCGGACTCGTCCACTCTGCTCGCCCTGCTCCCTAGGCCCTTGGATGCGTCCGTTCGTACACAGCTCTCATCAGCTCACGTGTCACGTGAGTGTAGATCTGTGTCGTTCCCACATCGGCGTGTCCGAGCAGTTCTTGAACCGCTCTGAGATCCGCTCCTCCCTCGAGAAGGTGCGTGGCATAGGCGTGGCGCAGGGCGTGTGGGTGCAACGACCGGCCGTCGGCGAGTGGATGGCGGTCGAGAACCCGCCGAACGTCCCGGGGGGTCATCCGTCGGCACCGGGCGTTCAAGAAGAGGGCATCGACAGCCCCGGCACTGGGCTGAGGCGAGGCCGGCGCAGCAAGGCGACCGTTGCGGAGGTAGGCCGCGACGGCATCCCGGGCGGGCTCGCCCAGCGGGAGCCGGCGGACTTTTGCACCTTTTCCGAGCACGGTGACCGTCCTCCGGCGAAGGTCGACATCAGCGACGTCGAGGCCGCAGCACTCGCTGACCCGAAGCCCCGCGCCGTAGAGCAACTCGACCACGGCGAGATCTCGAAGGGCACGAGGATCGTCGGACTCGGCCCCGGCGACGAGGTCGTCGAGCAAGGCGGCGGCCTCCTTGCGCTTCGGCATCCGCGGCAACCGGCGGGCGCCCTTGGGTGCTTGCACCGCCGCGGCGACGTCCCGACCGAGCACGCCCCGGCGGCGCAGGTGTCGGACGTACGCCCGGACCGACGCGGCCTTGCGCGCGGTCGACGCACGCGAGAACCCGCGCGTCTGCAAGTACGCGAGATACCGCCGGAGGACGCGATGATCGAGCGCGGACGCGTCTCGGCAGCCGCCGCGCTCGCACCACTGCACGAACTCGCGCGCATCGTGTTCGTACGCCCGGCGCGTGTTCTCGCTCATCGCGCTGAGCGCCACCGCGAACCCGTCCGGGTCGTGCGGCGCCCGGCACGAAGGATCGGCACTTGGGCGCTCGGCGCGCGGGCCGCCAGCAGCGGGGCTCATCCGGGAGCACCGTAGTTCGAACCTGTCACACCGCCCGCGTATGGTCGCTCCTGCCGTCGGGGTCGCGGTCACGACCCTCCTTCAACGCCCTACGTCGCGAGCCGCTCTTCGTAATGATCGCTCGCGGCGACGAGAAGGAGGTCGACCGTGCTCGCAGCTGTTCGCAGTGCCGTCCTGGAGGGCGTCGACGGTCGAATCGTCACTGTCGAGGTCCACGTCTCCCGGGGCCTAGCGACTGAGTTGTCAAGTGCGTGTGCTCACCAGTTGCCTGTTCCTAGCGAGTGAGCTGTCAAGTGGGTGTGTGTCACGAGCGAGCATCTGTCACGACGCCGGAACCGCGGGCTCGCCAAGACCCTCGACGGATGGCAAGACCAGCGCCGTGACGGCAGCGGGGTCAACATGCGGCGCCCCGACCTCATTTTCGCGGTGGAGGTAACAGGACGCTACTCGAACCGGCAAATCGCCCAACTCGCCGCACGACCTCTTGACGTTGTCCTCGAGATTGGCGGTTGACCGATCCTCGAAGCGAGTACTGCTGCGAACCCTGCGCGTCCGCAGGCCTTGTCCGTGGGGGTTCAAGTCGGCGGGGGGACTTGTACCCTAACCCCACGCGCTTCCACCGACGGCGAGTTCCTCATCGCCGCGTAAGCCAGCAGGTCCGCTCCCCGATCGTCGCGGGGCACCCTCGACTAGATCCTGCACAGACGCCTGCACACGACCCTGCACGGAATGAGGTTCGCGCCTGCACTCAGCACGACTCGCACCTATCGTTGCCGGTTCGGCGCTCCTGTCCGTCGCTCGCGATGGCTTTGTTCTGTGCGCGTCGCCGATCCGGCGGTCGGGGGCACCCACGACGAATACTTGACGTATGTCTTCAACTCTCGTCTCTCGTCGCATCAAGGCACCAGGTGCAGCTGTTTATCGCGCGCTTCTCGATGCGCGCGCGATCGCGACGTGGAGGGTGCCGACCGGCATGACCAGTCACGTGCATGAGTTCGACGCCCGCGAAGGTGGCTCGTTCCGCATCTCGCTGACGTACGACGAGCCGACCCGAACGGGCAAGACGGCCGCGCACACCGACACGTACCACGGCCACTTCCTCAAGCTTGTGCCGAACGAGCAAGTGGTCGAAGTGTTCGAGTTCGAGACAACAGATCCCGAACTGCGCGGCGAGATGACGATTACTACAACACTTGCTGATGTAGACGGCGGCACCGATGTCCGCGTCGCGCACGAAGGGATACCTGGTGGTGTGTCCACCATCGACAACGAGACCGGCACGCGGATGGCTCTCGCGAATCTCGCCACGCTCGTGGAGGCGAACTCGCTGTCGTAGATCAAGCCGTGGCGGGCGTCACCAAAGTGCCGTTATCTCGAGCTCGTCGACGGCACGCGTTGAGGAGCAAGGCCGTCTGCGTCGTGGACATGTCTTCGACGAGGCGAGCGCGTCACGCGCTTCCGCGATGAGAAGCGCGCGTGACTGGGCAACACCGCGACGTGGCGCGTCATATCCAAGCTGACGGGTCGTGGAGATACAGACCGCACGCACAGTCGAGCGCGTCCTCCGGCGAGCCCGTGAACGCTCCACTGGGCAACACGGCGTCCTCGTAACGGTCTCGGCTTGCTAGCCAGATAGCAAAGCCCCACCGTGCTGCCGCTCCGCCCCAACGCAGGCGACACAACGGGATGCGGTCGTCATCTCCGGTGACACCGTCGACGTAGGCGAACGAGGTTCGGAAGCGCACGTCGAGTCGCTCGAGCTGAGACCAGCGCGCGCGGCGGTGTTGCTCGAGGCGCTGGACCAGGGTTCGCCGCGCCGATTCGGGGATCGTCACCCGCGGATCGTAGAACGGTCGTGTCCGACCTGAGCTGAGCGGCGACGCAGCCTCGCCCGACGCGGTGCCGGTGTCCACGACATCGGAGACATCGCGCGCACCGCTCTAGAGAACGCGTCCACGACGAAGCTCAACGCCTTCGTCGGCTACGTCGAAGACGCCCCAATCCGAGCTCGAGATAAGTGCCGGTCCGGGGCGCGCCATAACGCGCGCTCGAGATCGCGCTCGTGAGGGCTCGACTGCGCGTGCATATCAGGCACGTCGGCGCGCTTGATGCGAAAGCGCCCGAGGCGCATACGCACCTCGGGCAAGACAGCGAACATACGTTCGGTGTCGGAGGGGGGGCTTGCGGCTTGAGGCAACTCCCCCACTCACACGAATGGTCTCCCTGCCGGCATAGCCAGAGCGGCGATTATCGACGACGTACGTCGCGAACGTGCGGAGCCCGAGCCTTTGACCTGCGTTGCACAGTTCGGGTCAAAGGCACGCGCGCCCGGGAAAACGCCCATTCGGGACTTGCTGCGTGATCGTCATTACCTGGCGCGTTGAGTGAGACGTCCAGCGAGCGGTCAGGGAAGGCCGAGCAGCTCGGTGACGTGGCCGGCGATCACGCGCTCTTCGTCGGTCGGTACGACCAGCACCTCGTAACCGGCGCCCGGAGCGCTGATGAGCGCGCTCGCCGAGCGGTTCTGCCGATCGTCGAGTGACGCGCCCAGGTGTTCGAGACCGATACAGATCTCGCCGCGGATCTCGGGGCTGTTCGCGCCGATGCCGCCGGTGAATACGAGTAGGTCGAGGCCGCCCAGGACGGCCGCGAGCGCGCCGAGGTGTTTGCGCGCGGAGTGACAGAACACGGCGACGGCCATCGCGGCGCGTGCGTCGTGGTCGCGGATGGCGAGGAGCTGGCGGATGTCCGCGCTGGTGCCGGACAGGCCGAGCAGTCCGCCCCGGACGTCGACCGCGTGCTCGAGCGCGTCGGCGTCGGGGGCTGATTCGTTGCCGGTTGCGTGGCGGCGCAGCATGTAGAGGAGAACGCCGGGATCGACGTCGCCGCTGCGTGTCGCCATCACGAGCCCGCCGGTGGGGGTGAGCCCCATCGTGGTGTCGCGGGGTTCGCCGTCGAGCAACGCAGCCATGCTCGCCCCGCTGCCGAGATGGGCAAAAACGACGCGGCCGCTGCGCGCGCCGGGAACCGCGCCGAGCAGATATTCGAAGGAGAGTCCGTGGAACCCGTAGCGGCGCACGCCTGCCTGCCACCATTTGTCGTCGATCGCGAATCGCTGGGCAACCTCGGGCAGCGTGCGGTGGAACGACGTGTCGAAGCACGCGACATGCGGCACGTCGGGGTAGCGAGCTCGCGCCGACTCGAGCACCGAGAGTCCCGGCCCCTGGTGCAGCGGCGCGAGTGACGCCAATGCGCGCAGCGTGGTGAACAGCGAGTCGTCGACGACGGCGGGACCGGTGCAGTCCGGGCCACCGTGTACCACCCGGTGTCCGACCGCGCGCGGGTCGGGCAAGCCACGTTGGTGCAGGCGGTCGAAGACCTCGTCGAGCTCGGCGCGGCGATCGCGCCCGTCGAGCTCGATTGTCTCGCGCGCGAGTTCCACTGGCCCCTCGAACAGTGCGGCTTTCAAGCTCGACGAGCCGGCGTTCAGCGCCAGCACGACGCGGTCGCTCATGCGTCTGACCAGGTCCACTCACGGACGATCGGGGCCGGCGCAGTGTGTCGCCTCAGATCGTCGCGACGGTGATGGTGTTGCAGCGTCTGTTCGGCTTGTCGGATCGGGAGGCGGTGGAGGCGTTTACCTTCGACGCCCGCTGGAAGTACGCGTGTGGCGGGCTGGTGTTCGACCACCCCGGGTTCGCGCACACGGTGCTGGTCGACATGCGAGCCCGGCTCGACGCGTCCGACGACAAGCGGCGTATCTTCAACGTGACGGTGCAGGCCGCGGGTGCGGCGGGGTTGGTGGGCGCGAAGCGGGTGTTGGACTCGACGCCGTTGTATGACGCGGTGGCGACGATGGACACGATCACGCTGATCCGTTCGGCGATCCGCGGCTTGTTGCGGGTCGCGGATGACGGGCTCGAAGGCGAGCTGCGGGCGGTGCTGGCAAGCGGTGACGACTATGCCAGTGCGGCCAAGCCACAGATCGATTGGGACGACGCCGAGGCTCGTGACGCGCTCGTCGATTCCCGCGCCAGGGACGCGTTCGCGTGCCTGGCGGTCCTTGATGGCCGCGAGCTCGGGCCCGAGGTGGGCGACGCGGCCGAGCTATTGGCGACGGTGGTCGGCCAGGATCTCGAAGAGACCGACGACGCCTGCTTGCGTATCGCCCGTCGGGTCGCCAAGGACCGGGTGATCTCCACCGTGGACCCCGAAGCCCGTCACGGCCACAAGACCTCGGCACGCGGTTTCGACGGCTACAAAGGTCATGTCGCGGTTGACCCCGACAGCGAGGTCATCACCGACACTGTGGTCAGCGCCGGCAACGCCGGCGACGCCGGTGTCGCCGAAGACCTCATCGACGACCTCCTCGCCGACGACGAGGCCGAACGGCGCCGCGTGTATGGCGATGCCGCCTACGGCACCGGCGAGTTCTTGGACCATCTCGCCGAAGCCGACATCGACTCGCGCTGCAAGACCCAGCCGCCTGCGTCGCGGCCGCGGCGGATCGTTCGCGTACTTCGCCGAGCATTGCATCACCTGTCCGCTGCGAGCCGAGTGCACCAACGCCGAAGGTGGGCGCACCATCCGCGTCGGTCTACGAACAACGCCTCGCTGACGCTCGCGCGCAACAGCAGGATCCTGACTGGGTCGACGACTATCGGGCGACCCGCCCAAAGTCGAACGCAAGCTCGGTCACCTCATGCGCCGCCGCCACGGCGGACGACAAGCACGCGTTCGCGGCAAACGTAAAGTCGACGCCGATGGAAGGTCTCCTCGACGGCGTCGGAGCAGCGAAGCTCACCGCCGAACTCGACCCTGCTCCCGTACGATGCTGCGTAAAGATCCGTCAGCGCTGAGCGTGTCGCCTCGCGGCGGCACCGGTTGTGCCGCCGCCCCGGCGGGAAGGACCGTCCCGTGAGCACCGTCGTCGTTACCGGCGCCAGCGCCGGAGTTGGCCGGGCCGCGGCTCGGGCGTTCGCCCGCCAGGGCGCAGCGCTCGCGCTGCTGGCCCGCGACCGAGACGGCTTGGAGGCCGCTGCCAAAGACGTCGAGGCCGACGGAGGTACCGCTCTCGTACTCCCGCTCGACGTAGCCGACGCTGACGCGGTCGACCGGGCCGCGGATGCGATCGAGGCAGAGTTCGGGCCCATCGACATCTGGGTCAACAACGCCATGGTCTCGGTGTTCTCGCCGGTGCACGAGTTGGCCGCCGAGGAGGTCCGCCGCGTCACCGAAGTCACCTATCTCGGTTCCGTGCACGGCACGCTGTCCGCGCTGCGCCGCATGCACCCGCGCGATCGCGGCACCATCGTGCAGGTCAGCTCGGCGCTCGCCCACCGGTCCATTCCGCTGCAGGCCCCCTATTGCGGCGCTAAGCACGCCATCGAAGGGTTCACCGGTTCGCTGCGCTGCGAGCTGCTCCACGATCACAGCGGCGTGCGCGTCACCAGCGTGCAGTTGCCCGCGCTCAACACACCGCAGTTCGAATGGGTGCGCACCCGGCTCCCCGGCCACCCCCAGCCGGTCCCGCCGATTTATCAGCCGGAGGTGGCAGCCGAAGCCATCGTCTGGGCCGCCGAGCACGTGCCCCGGAATCTCAAGGTCGGTATGTCCACAGTGTTCGCCATCTACGCCAATCGTGTCGCGCCCGGTCTGCTCGACCGGTACCTCGCACTGACGGGCTACGACAGCCAGCAACTTGACGAGCCTGTGGACACCACCAGACCCGACAATCTCTTCGAGCCTGTCGGCGGCGACCACGGTGCCCATGGCTGCTTCGACGCGCGGGCCCGTGCGCATAGCTGGCAACTCGCGGCGCGCACCGCCATCGGCGACATGGCCGGCTCCGTAATCGGGGTCGTTCGGCGCGGGAGGGAGCAACGATGAAGAAGATCGCTTCGGAGCTTCTGGTCGAGCGGCTCATCGACTGGGGCGTGGACACCGTCTTCGGCCTTCCCGGCGATGGCATCAACGGGATCATGGAGGGTCTCCGCCGCCACCAAGACCGCATCCGCTTCGTACTCGTGCACCACGAGGAGGCCGCCGCCTTCATGGCCACGGGCTACGCCAAGTCCACCGGCCGGATCGGCGTCTGTCTTGCCACGTCGGGGCCGGGTGGCATCCATCTGCTCAACGGCCTGTACGACGCCAAGCTGGACCACGCGCCGGTGCTCGCCATCACCGGGATGATGGGCACGGCACAGCTCGGCACCGGCATCCAACAAGAGGTCCACCTCGAGCACCTCTTCGAGGACGTCGCCGAGTACAACGCGATGGTCATGGTCCCGGTGTCGATCCCCACCCTCGTGGATCTGGCCGTGCGCACCGCCCTATCGCGCCGCGCGGTTGCGCATCTCACCTTCCCGGTCGACATCCAAGAAGCCGACCCGGACCTCGCGCCGTACGAGGGCGGTTTGGGAGTGGCCCGTCCGCCCGAGACGGCAGCGAGCTACCTGCCGGCGCCGACTGAGCCGACCGTCGACCAGCTACGTCGGGCGGCCGACCTGTTGAACGAGGGCGCCCGCGTCGCCATGCTCGTCGGGGCCGGGGCTCTCGGGGCTCGCGACGAGGTGCTAAGCGTGGCGGACCGTCTGGCCAGCCCGATCATCAAGTCCTTGCCGGGCAAGGCGGCGGTGCCCGACGATCACCCGCTCACGTGCGGCGGCCTCGGCCTGCTCGGCACACGTCCTTCCAGCCTGGCGATGGAGACGTGCGACGTGCTGCTCATGGTGGGCACCAACTACCCCTACACCGCCTTCCTGCCCGAGCAGGCCAGGGTGGTGCAGATCGAGGTCGATCCCACCCGGGCCGGCAACCGCATCCCCACCGAGGTTCCCCTTATCGGCGACGCGGCCACCACCTTGGCGGCGCTGCTGCCGCTCCTCGAAGCCAAGGGGGACCGCAGCTTCCTCGAGGACATCCAGCGGGAGATGCAGGAATGGCGCGACGATCTCGCCGGCCTCGAGGCCGCCGATCGTTCCCCAATCCAACCGCAGTACCTGGCTCGCAGCATCGATCGGCTCGCGGCGGACGACACGATCCTGTGCACGGACTCAGGCACGATCGCCACGTGGGCGGCCCGCCACTTCGACATCCGTGGCGACCGGCAGTTCTACCTGTGCTCCAACCTGGCCTCGATGGCCTGCGGCCTGCCTTATGCCATCGCCGCCCAGCTCGCCCACCCCGGCCGCCAGGTCGTCGCGTTCGTGGGTGACGGCGGCTTCGCCATGTTGATGGCCGAGTTCCTCACCGCGGTGCGCCTCGAGCTCCCGATCACCGTGGTGGTCAACAACAACGGATGTCTGGGCCAGATCCTGTGGGAGCAGATGGTCCTCGGCTATCCCGAGTACGGCGTGCGTTGGGAACGGCGGGCCGACTTCGCGCCATGGGCCCAGGCATGCGGCGGCCACGGCGTCCGGGTCGAGGATCCCGCCGACCTCGAACCGGCCCTGGCCGCCGCGCTTGCCTTCCAGGGTCCGTCACTGGTCGACGTCATCGTCAACCCTGACGAGCCGCCCATGCCGCCCAAGGTCCGCTACGACCAGGCCAAGGGGTTCGCCGCGGCCTTCTTGCGGGGACAGCCCCGACGGGCGGCCATCGCCTCGACGCTCCTGCACGACAAGCTCGACCAGCTGAGGAGCTGACATGGACCCCTGAGATGGTTGGCCGACCGCTCGGCTCTACTTGCTGCTGGTGTCGTCGGCGTTCGTGGTCGTTGGTGCCCAGGTCTCCGCCGAACGATGATCGCGACACAGCACCTGAACGAAGCGAGCCGCGATGACGTCGTTCGGCTACACCCTCTCGAGCGAGGAGCACGGCCCGGGCGAGCTCGTTGCTTACGCGCGCCGAGCCGAGGAGGCGGGCTTCGAGTTCGTCTCCATCTCGGATCATTACCACCCGTGGGTCAGCGCGCAGGGGCATAGCCCGCTCGTGTGGTCAGTACTCGGGTCCATCGCCGCGGTGACCGAGCGGCTGCAGGTCGGCGTCGGCGTCACCTGCCCGACGATCAGGATCCACCCCGCGGTCCTGGCGCAGGCGACCGCGACCACGGCGCTGCTGTTCGAAGGCCGGTTCTTCTTCGGGGTGGGCACCGGGGAGGCGCTCAACGAGCACATCCTCGGCCATCGCTGGCCTCCCGCTGAGGTGCGCCGGTCGATGCTCGAGGAAGCCGTCGAGATCATCCGATCGTTGTGGGCGGGCGACACCGTCGATCACCGGGGCGACTTCTACGAGGTCGAGAACGCCAAGCTGTTCGACCCGCCGGCGGAGCCGCCGCCGATCATCGTGTCGGGCTTCGGCACCGACGCGGTGCGGCTCGCGGCGCGCATCGGCGACGGCTACTGGGGTCACACGCCCGAGAGTGACGTCGTCGACCTGTACCACGAAAGCGGTGGTACCGGACCTCGCTACGCGCAGCTGAACCTGTGCTGGGCCGAGGACGTTGCGGTGGCCCGCAAGACGGTGCACGAGGTGTGGCCCAACGGTGGCGTCACCGGCCAGCTCGCCCAGGACCTGCCGACCTGGACCCACTTCGAGGACGCGGCGGGCATGGTCAGCGAAGACGAAGCGACCAAGTCGGTGCCGTGCGGGCCCGATGTCGCCCCAGTGGTCGAG
>JALYLU010000079.1 GCA_030774075.1 Actinomycetota bacterium
CCAACAACACGCCCGCCAGACACTCACGCGCCCGCTCACCGTTCGCCTCGCGCATCGAGACAACGGCCACGACCGCGCACGCACCCAAACAGCGGCCTACTGAAATATCTGGGTTAAGCGGCGTAGCGAGGCGACACCGCGGCGCATACCGTCATCAAGCACCCGACCGAGTTGATACTCGCTCAGAAGGGTGGTGCAATCGCACAACGTACGCTCGAAAGATGTACAAGCGATACCGTCGCGTTGGACGACGTCCTCGTCGCCGAGCGTTGCGGAGCGGTGCAGCACGACTCCTCGCATCGGCGCTCGATAGTCGCGTCCCGCGGTGACCTCGTATCGGTCCTCCGGTCGCGGTTCGAACTTCCACAGTCGCGCGGCCGACGCGTGTGACGCGACGGAACCCTGCCGCGACAACACGACCGCGAGGAGACCTCGTTCCCACGAGTCTCGGGCGCCAACGAGACCGAACACGCGTGGACGAAGCCGTCGGAGCACCTTCTGATCCACAAGCGTCCGCATTTGCCCATCGCTGAGCTGCCCGTCGCGCAGTTGGTCCAGTGTCACCAATCCGTGCTGCGACGCAAGAACGGATTCGAATCGTGCGAGATGTGCCTCCATCGGGTGAACCGTAGATCCCCCGTGAGACACCAATCTGTTGGCAAAGAAACCAACGCCATACGCTCAATTTCCTTGCGGTCTGTCGGCAAGAAAGCCGATACCGCGTGCCCAATTTCCTTGCTTTCTGTTGGCAAGAAAACTAGGGCTTGGGGTGGAGGAGGCGGAGACCGAGGTCGCGGAGCTGGGCGACGTCGATCGGAGTCGGTGCGTTCGTCAAGAGGTCGACGCCGGACTGCGTCTTCGGGAACGCGATCACCTCACGGATGTTCTCCTCGCCCGCGAGGACGGCAACGAACCGGTCGATTCCGACGGCGAAACCCGCGTGCGGCGGAGCGCCGAAGCGGAACGCGTCGAGCAGGAAACCGAAGCGCCGGCGCGCGTCTTTGGCGTCGAATCCGAGCAACGAGAAGATGCGTTGTTGCACGTCGGACCGATGGATACGTACCGATCCCGAGCCCAGCTCCCACCCGTTGAGCACGAGGTCGTAAGCCTGGGCGCGGACCGACAGCGGATCAGACTCCAACCGGTCGATGTCGTCGGGGTGGGGCATCGTGAACGGGTGATGCATCGGCGCGGGGCCGCCGCCGGCGCCGTCGGTCTCCTCGAACAGCGGGAAATCGACGACCCACAAGCCCCGCAGTCCGCCCTCCGACACGGGCGGTCGTCCCAGGTCGAGGCGAAGCGTGCCCAACACGTCGCGCACCATCGTGCGCTTGCCCGCGACGATCAGCACCAGGTCGCCGGCGACCAGACCAAAGGCGTCGACCAGAGCGAGCTGCTCGGATTCCGACAGGAACTTCGCGACCGGCGACTCGAGCACGCCACCGTCGCGGACGCGCATCCAGACGAGGCCGGCCGCGCCGAGAGACTTGGCTCGTTCGGTCAGCGCGTCGAGTCGCGAGCGCGTCATCTCGGCCTCGCCCTCCACCCGAATGCCCTTTACCGCGTCGGCGCCCGCAAACGCGCGGAAGTCGGTGTCGCCGAAGACCTCGGTCAGCTCCACCAGCTCCATCCCGAATCGGAGGTCGGGCTTGTCGCAGCCGTAGCGCTCCATCGCCTCGTGCCACGTCATCCGGGGGATCGACCCCAGCCGGACACCCGGGCGCGCGACTTCGGCCGCGGCGAGGACCGCGACCGACACCGCGTCGAGCACATCCTCCTGGTCGGCAAAGGTCATCTCGACATCGAGCTGCATGAACTCGAACTGGCGATCGGCTCGGAGATCTTCGTCGCGCAGGCAACGCGCGATCTGGAAGTAGCGATCGAAGCCGCCGACCATCAGCAGCTGCTTGAACAACTGCGGACTCTGCGGCAGCGCATAGAACTCGCCCGGCCGAAGACGGGAGGGGACGACGAAATCGCGCGCACCCTCCGGCGTCGACGCGATGAGCATCGGCGTCTCGATCTCGACGAATTCCTGCTCGGCCATCGCTTCGCGCATGACGCAGTTCACGGCAGAACGCAGTCGTAGGTTCCGTTGCATCGGCGCGCGTCGCAGGTCGAGATATCGATGCCGCAGACGCAACGCCTCGTCGATGTCGACCCGGTCGTCGAGCGGGAACGGCGGGGGCTCCGCCTCCGACAACACCTCAATCTCCTGAGCGAGCACCTCGACGGCGCCGGTGGGCAGGTCGTCATTGACCGTCCCGTCCGGTCGCGCGGAGACGTCGCCCACGACGCGTACGACCCATTCGTGACGCAGGCGGTGCGCGACCTCGAGACCGGCAACCTGCGGATCGACAACCGCCTGCACGACTCCGGCGACGTCGCGGACGTCGAGAAACACCTTGCCACCGTGATCGCGCCGGCTGGCCACCCATCCACAGACGACGACTGACTCGCCGATGTCGTCGGCGCGCAGGTCGCCCGCTCGATGCGAGCGCATCATGAGGGCGCGTCGTCCTTGCGGGTCCGCAGCCATGCCGCGATCTCCTCGCGTCGCACCTCGCATTGCGGTTGCTCGGATCGCAGACATTTGACCGCGACCACCCCCCGCTTCGCCTCGTCCGCGCCGATGATGACGGCCCAACGCGCGCCCGATCGATCAGCCGCCGCGAATTGCTTCTTGGTCGAGCGACCGCCGTACGCCCGGTCGGCGGCGAGCCCGGACTCACGCAGCTCGGCGAGCAACCGGGCCGTGTCGGCCACGCCGACGAGGTCGATGACGAACGCGTCGAGCTGCGTCGCCGGCACCGGCAGCACTCCTTCCGCGTCGCACGCGAGGAGCAGACGTTCGATGCCGGAACCGAAGCCGATCGACGGCGCGGCCGGGCCGCCCATCTCCTGCGCCAGCCGGTCGTAGCGGCCACCGCCGCCGATCGCGTTCTGCGCGGCATCGAGCGCTCCGCTCGCCAGCTCGAACACCGTGCTCGTGTAGTAGTCGAAGCCGCGTACGAGCCGAGGCGCGATCTCGAACGCGATCCCGAGGGCCTGCAGCCCTTCCTGGACGCGCTCGAAGTGCGCGGCCGAGGCGTCGGTGAGGTACTCGCCGAGTTGCGGGGCGCGCTCGAGCATGTCGAGCCAGTCGCTCCGCTTCGAGTCGAGTATGCGCAGGGGATTCGCCTCGGCGCGCTCCATCTCCGCGCCGAGAAGCGACTCGTGCGCGCGCCAGTACGCGAGCAGGACCTCGCGATAGCGGGCCCGCGTCTCGGCATCACCCATCGAGTTGACCAGCAGGCGCACGTCGCGCAGCCCGAGCTCGCCGTAAAAGCCCCAGAGCAACTCGATGATCTCGACGTCGATGTCGGGATCGTCGAGCCCGATCACCTCCGCACCCAATTGCCAGTGCTGGCGGTATCGTCCCGCCTGCGGCTGTTCCGCCCGAAAGTTCGGCGCGAGATACCACACCTTCCACGGCGTCGGCGGGCGGTGTTGCACGTACGCGCGAACGACCGGCGCCGTACCTTCCGGTCGCAACGCGAGCCGCCGGCCACCGCGGTCGACGAAGTCGTACATCTGCTTGCGCACGACATCCGTCGTCTCACCGACCCGCGCGAACACCTCGTAGTGTTCGACGATCGGCGTCAGCAGCAGGCCGTAGCCGAACCGTTCGGCGCGCGACGCGAAACGCGTGATCACCTCGATCCAGCGCGCAGACTCGGGCGGCAGCACGTCGAGCATGCCCTTGGGCGCGCGCATGACGTCCCGATCCGCCGGCATGCGCGGCATGCTAGCCAGCAGCCCGCGCGCGGCCGACGATGTTTCGCCTGCGGCGTGCCCGGCCAGAACTTAGGGCTTGATGCCCGGGAGCACGCGCGCGGCGTCGTATACGGAGTCGACCCGTTTGACCGCGGCGAGGATCGAGTCGAGGTGACCGGGATCGGCGAGCTCGAACTCGAACCGCAAGCGGGCGATCCGGTCGGACTGCGTCTGTGACGTGCACGAGAGAATATTCACGTGGTGTTCCGACAATACGTCGGCGATGTCGCGCAACAGTTTGGACCGATCGATCGCTTCGACGTCGACGGACACCGTGTAGTTACCGGGTGCGTCGTTGTCCCACTCGACCTCGATGACGCGGTCGGCCTGGCTGCGCAAGCTCACCGCG
The DNA here is from genome assembly GCA_030774075.1 of Actinomycetota bacterium. Taxonomy (GTDB): domain Bacteria; phylum Actinomycetota; class Acidimicrobiia; order IMCC26256; family PALSA-610; genus PALSA-610. Next base: position 4,166 of record JALYLU010000079.1, read on the forward strand.
TTGGCGCAGTCGGTCCGGTGCACCGAGACGCCCCGACCGCGGGTGACGAAGCCCATGATCTCGTCGCCCGGAACCGGCGTGCAGCAACGCGAAAGCCGCACCATGACGTCGTCGAGCCCCTCGACGTGCACACCCGCGCCGGTGCGCCGGTAGCCGCGCGCCCGCGGCGGCCGGGCAACGGTCGTCGGGAGCTGTTCCTCGCCGCCGCGCAGCTCGCGCTGGATGCGTTGGACGACCGCCTTCGCCGACACGTGGCCTTCGCCGATGCCAACGTAGAGGCCTTCGAGGTCGGCGTAGTGGAGTTGCTCGGCGACCTTCGCGAGGATCGGCGACCCGAAGAGCTTCTGCGCCGGCAGCGCCTCGCGGCGCATCGCCTTGACGAGATCGTCGCGGCCCTGGTCGATCGCGTCGACGCGGCGTTCGCGCGAGAACCACTGACGGATCTTCGAGCTGGCGCGCGGCGTCTGGACGAACTGCGTCCAGTCGCGGCTCGGACCCGCGCCTTCGACCTTGCTCGTGAAGATCTCGCACGTGTCCCCCGACTGCAACGCCGAGTCGAGCGGCACCAACCGGGAGTTGACCCGCGCACCGATACATCGATGACCGACCTCGGTGTGGATCGCGTACGCGAAGTCGACCGGAGTCGCGCCCGTGGGGAGCGTGATCACCCTTCCCTTGGGTGTGAAGACGAACACCTCGTCCTGTTCGAGGTCGATCTTCAGGCTCTGCATGAATTCGGTCGGGTCCGTTGTCTCCTTCTGCCAGTCGACGATCCGCTGCAACCACACAAGATCCTCGGCCGGGTTGCGCTGCTCCTTGTAACCCCAGTGCGCAGCGACGCCGTACTCCGACCGGCGGTGCATCTCGCTCGTGCGGATCTGGAACTCCACTGCCCGGCCCTGCGGGCCGACGACCGTCGTGTGCAACGACTGATAGAGATTGAACTTGGGCATCGCGATGTAGTCCTTGAAGCGACCCTGCACCGGGCGCCAGAGGGCGTGGATCGAGCCCAGCGCGCCGTAGCAGTCCTTTACCGACTCGACGATCACCCGCACACCGACGAGGTCGTTGATCTCGGCGAACTCCTTGCCCCGCACGACCATCTTCTCGTAGATCGACCAGTAGTGCTTCGGGCGACCGGTCACCTCGGCGTTGATCTGGAGCTGGTCGAGCCGCGACCGTACGGCGCCGACGACCTCCTCGAGATACCGCTCGCGCTCGCCCGCATGCTGGAGCACCATCGCCTCGATCTCGGCGTATCGCTTCGGGTGCAGCACCGCGAACGCGAGATCCTCGAGCTGCCATTTCACGTCCTGAATGCCGAGACGATGTGCGAGCGGCGCGTAGATGTCGAGCGTCTCCTGCGCGATGCGCTTCTGCTTCGCCTCCGGGAGCGACGCGATGGTGCGCATGTTGTGCAGGCGGTCGGCGAGCTTGATCAAGAGGACTCGGACGTCCTTGGCCATCGCGACGAGCATCTTGCGCATCGTGGCGGCCTGTTGCTCCTCCCGCGAGTCGAACTCGAGCCGATCGAGCTTGGTGACGCCGTCGACGATCGCGGCGACGTCGGGACCGAACCGCGCGTCCAGATCGTCGAGCGTCACCGACGTGTCTTCGACCGCGTCGTGTAACAACGCGCCCGCGAGCGTGACGTCGTCGAGCCCGAGATCAGCGAGGATCATCGCCACGCCGAGCGGGTGGGCGATGTAGGGATCACCCGAGCGGCGCACCTGGTCGCGGTGCGCATCACGCGCGACCGCGTACGCGTCCTCGATGAGCGCGGTATCGCGCGACGCGTCACCGCTGCGCACCGACGCGAGGAGCGGACGAAGCGCGCCGTCGACCTTCGGGTGACCGGGAGACCGCCGGGTCGCCGAGGCATTCGTCACCGGACGGTCCCGTCAGTCATAGGTCACCAACGTTTGGACCTGGTAGCCGTCGATCTGCTCCCGGCCGTGCAGGAATCCGAGCTCGAGCACGAACGCGAAGCCGACGACATCGCCGCCGAGGCGTTCGACCAGCCGGGCAGTGGCCGCGGCCGTGCCGCCGGTCGCGATCACGTCGTCGACCACGAGCACCAACTCGCCCGGCGCAATCGCGTCGCGGTGGATCTCGAGCAGATCGGTGCCGTATTCGAGCACATACTCCTCGCGCTCGATCTCCCACGGCAGCTTTCCCGGCTTGCGGACGGGCACGAACCCGGCGTGCAGGCCGTACGACACGGGCGCGGCGAACACGAAACCTCGGGCTTCGATCCCGATCACCTTGTCGACGCGGGTTGCGGCGAACGGCTCGGCGAGCGCGTCGACCGTCGCTCGGAAGGCGTCCGCCGCCCCGAGCAACGGGGTGATGTCCTTGAAGACGATGCCGGGCTTCGGGTAGTCGAGAACATCGCGCACGTGTGCCTTCAACCAGGCTGGATCCATCGGTACTAGCGTACCGATGGATTCTCCTGGTCTCGGGCTTGTCTGCGCGGCTCGCTGCGCTCGCGATGTGAGCAGCGCCCGAATCCGGCGAGCTTCCTGCGCACCCTCCGGGCTGCTCCGGTCGCCGCATCCCCTGTCTCAGGCTTGTCTGCGCGGCTCGCTGCGCTCGCGATGTGAGCAGCGCCTGAATCCGGCGAGCTTCCTGCGCACCCTCCGGGCTGCTCCGGTCGCCGCAGGACCGCGGGAGTGACCCCGCTATTTGCGCTTCTTGCCTCGCTGTTGGCGGGGGCGGGCCTGGATGGTGGTGCGTGGAACGGCGGGCGGCCCCGGGATGCCGAGCGGCTTGCGCTCGGCCGGTTCGCCCGGCTCGTCGGACGCGAGCGCCGGCACCGCGACGGGCGCGGGAGCAGCGGCCGTTCCGGGTACCCGCCGGCGACGCTCGGCGAGGGCCCGGTACTGCGGCTCGCGCTCCTTCCACCACGCCAACAGCGGCGCGGCGACATAGATCGACGAGTACGAACCGATGAAGAGGCCGGCTGCGAGCGCGAGCGCGAAATCCTCCAGCGCGGTCGCACCGAGGATTCCGCTGCCGACGACCAGCAACGAGATGACCGGCAACAGCGCAACGAGCGACGTCGACAACGACCGCATCAGCACCGCGTTGAGCGACCGGTTCACCATCTCGCCGTAGGTGGACCGTCCCGTCGCGGTGAGCGTGCGCTGGAACTCTCCAACCTTGTCGAAAACGACGACGGTGTCGTACAGCGAGAAACCGAGGATCGTCAAGAACGCGGTCACGGTCGCAGGCGAGACCTGGAATTGGAAGAGCGCGTAGACGCCGACCGTGAAGATGATGTCGTGGATGACGGCCACGATCGCGGCGGCCGACATCTTCCACTCGAACCGGATCGCCAAGTACGCGGCGAGGACGAAGAAGAAGATGATCAGGGCCCTGATCGCTTTCCGGCTCACCTCGTGACCCCACGTCGGCCCCACCGCGGTGGTGCTGACGTCGCTGACCGTGGCGCCCGCGTATTTCGCCAGCGCGGCGGCAACCGATTGCACCTGGCTGGGCGGCAGGGTCTTCACGGTCACGGTTACCGTGCGCCCGCTCACCTTGACCTGCGGGCTCGTCAGGCGGCTGCCCGCGAGCGCGCTCGTGACGCCGGTCGTGGTCGGGGCCACGCCTTGCTTCGCGGTGAACGTGAACGATCCCCCCGAACCGCTCGCCGCGAACTGCACGTCCTTGTCCTGGACGCCGCCGTACTTCGCGAGCGCCGACTGGACGATGTGGGTCGGATCGTCGATGACGCGCGCCTCGACGCGGACGCTGGGGGCGCCGCCGCCCGGCGGCGTGAGCACACTGACGTTCGCGTTGTCGAAGCCGAGCTTCGCCAGCAGGCTCCGCACGTCGGCGACCTTCGCGGTCTTGGCGCCCGTCATCTGCACCTGCCAGGCGGTGCCGCCTTCGAAGTCGATCCCGAAGTTGAGCCCGCGAACGAACAAGAGCAGCAGGCTCAGCACGATCAGGGTGCTCGAGATGATGAGCCATCGCCGGCTGTGCTTGATGAACTGGAAATTCGTTCGCTCGTGGTACAGGTCCGACGGTCGGTGCCGCCGGGTCACGCCCGGGATGTCTTCGATCTCCGGCGGGGGCGGAGCGGTGACCGTCACGCGCTCGCCTCCGGAACGTCGAGTCCGGCGCCGATGCCGATCCCGCCCATCCGCACGAGCGCGGGGTTACGCGCGAGCACGGACACGAACGGCCACATGAAGCAGTACGCCAGGATCAGGTCGAGCCCCGTCGACAGCCCGAGGAAGTAGGCGAATCCGCGCACCGAACCGGACGCGTAGAGGTAGAGAACCACCGCACCGATCATCGACACGAGGTCGGCGGCGATGATCGTACGAAACGCCCGCCGGAAGCCGGAGTCGAGCGAGGAGCGCACCGTCTTACCGGTGCGCACCTCGTCCTTCAAACGTTCGAAGTACACGACATAGCTGTCGACCGTGACACCGACCGAGACGATGATGCCCGTCACCCCCGCCAGGGTGAGGGTGAGTCCTTGGTGCGACGAGAGCCACGACACGAGCGCGAAGAACGTGAGCGCGGTCAGACCGATACCCGTCCACACGACGAGGCCCAGCAGCCGGTAGAAGAAGATCATGTAGAGGGCGACGAGGGCGAGGCCGATGAGACCGGACACGATGCCCGCGCGCAGCTGGTCCTTGCCGAGGGTCGGCGACACCGACTGCGCCGTCTGCGCGACGAGCTGGAGGGGCAGCGAGCCGTAGCGCAGCACCAGCGCGAGCTGGTGCGCCTGCTTGCTCGTGAACTGGCCGCTGATCGTGACGTCCCGACCGGTGATACCGGCATTGATGGTCGGCGCCGACTGCACGATGCCGTCGAGCTCGATCGCTACCTGCTTGTTCACGTACGGCGTCGCGACCTTCTTCACGAAGTCGTCGTTCTTGAAGTGCACGTTGACGATCCACGCCGCGGTTGTCGTATCGACGACCGCGCTCGCCGTGCCGACGTTACGACCCGTGAGGATCGTCGGGCCGAGGGCATAGCAGGCGGTGCGATTCAGGTCGGGCAGGATCACCTCCTTGTCGGCGACGTCCGGGGTGACGAGCTTGCCGTCGCGGCACGTCCCGGCGTCGGCGGCGGGCACCGTCGTGCTCGTGGTCGCGCCCTTCACGGTCGTCGTCGCGCCCTTGCCGGTGGTGGTCGGCGCGGGCGCCCCGGTCGAGGTCGTCACCGCGACGGGACGCACGGCCGCGATCGGGACCGTATCGATCGTGCCGGTACGGTCCAGCGCGTGCCCGAGCGTCGTCGACGTCGACGCGGCCGTCGTCGGGGTCGCACCTTTCGTGGTGGTGGTGGTGGTCGCGCCCTTCACCGTGGTCGTCGTCGCGCCCTTCACCGTGGTCGTCGTCGCGCCCTTCGCCGTGGTGGTGGTCGACGACGGAGACACGGTCGAGGCCTTGTACGGAACGGTCCCTTGAACGACGCGGAAACGCAGCTCCGCGGTCTTGCCGACGAGCTGATCGGCCTCGGTCGCGTTCTTCACGCCCGGCAGGTCGATGACGATGTTGTTTCCCTGCCGGCCGACGTTGGGTTCGGCGATGCCGAGACCGTCGACCCGGGCGCGGATGATGGCGACCGCGGTGTCGAGCGTCGAGAGGTCGGAACCTTTCACCGGCGCGAGCACGATGGAGGTGCCGCCCTGGAGGTCGAGACCGAGCACGGGGCGGCTCGACCCGAGGAGCGTGGCGACGAAGCAGCCGACGATCAGCACGACCGTCACCGAGAGCAGGATGACCTTCCGCCGCACGGTTCAGTCCGTCCCTGTCTCTCCGTCGTGGGGGTCGCCGGCGCGGGGCACGGACTCGGGTTCGATGCGCTGTCCGATCGCGCCGCGTGCGATGTGGATCACGGTGCCGGGCGCGATCTCGAGCTCTGCGTCCGCCTCGCCGAGCCTGGTGATGCGGCCGTAGATCCCGCTCGTGGTCAGCACTTCGTCGCCCGCTTGGATCTGGGACTGTAGCTGGCGAACCGCGGCGATCCGTCGCTGCTGCGGGCGCCACAGCAGGAGGTAGATGGCGCCCACCATGAGAACGGGGAATATCGCCACCTGCAACGGAACGCCCTTACGCCGGAGAAACGGGAACCGAAGCTACCACCGTGGAACGCCTCGGCCGCTCATGCGCCGGGTGTCCCGAAGGCCCGGCCGCGGTCGGCCGCGATCGCCTCCGACAGCCGGCCGAGGCGATCGCCTCGGCACATGCGAACCTGGCCGCGGTAGGCGTCCCGGGGAAGACCGGCCCACCGCTGCGCCTGGGCCGCGGCGGCGCCGGCCAGCGCATCCGGGGGCACGACCGAGTCGAGGAACCCGGCGTCGGCGGCGCCGTCGGGGTCGTAAATGCGCGCACCGACCGTCGCGTCCTGGACGTGGCGTTTCGACAATCGCTCCTGCGCGAGCTCGACCGCCCAACGCGGGAGCACCATCCCCAGCTGGGTCTCGATGAGCCCGATGCGGAACTCACCCCGCGCCCCGACCCGCGCGTCCGCCGCGAGCAACATCAACGCTCCCGCCGCGATCGCGTGACCCGTGCACGCGACGACCACCGGGAGAGCAGAGGCGTACATACGGGCGAAGAGCTCACCGCCATCGGTGACGAGCTTCCCCGCGGCCTCGGGACCGCTGCGCATGACCTGCAGATCGAACCCGCCGGAGAACATTCCCGGGGCACCCGAGATCAGCAGCGCCCCGACCTCCGACTCGCCCGCGTCTTCGGCTCGCGACAACGCGTCGCCGAGCGCAGCGATGACCTCGGGCGACAGTGCGTTCGCTTTGCCGTTCGCGATGCTGACGTGCGCGATGCGGTCGCGGACGTCGTACTGAACGAGCTCCACTCGGGATCCTCCCTAGAACAATTCGGGAGCCTCGCCCGGCGTCCCGGGCGCCTGCAAACCGATGTGCGCGAAACCGGCCGGCGTCGCGATACGGCCGCGGGGCGTGCGCTCGATGAGGCCGCACTGCAACAGGAACGGCTCGTAAACGTCCTCGACGGTCTCGGGCGCCTCGCTCACCGCGACGGCCAGCGTGCCGAGCCCCACCGCCCGACCCACGAACGTGCGGCACAGCGCGTCGAGGATCGCGCGGTCGACCTTGTCGAGACCCAGCTCGTCGACCTCGAAGAGTGCGAGCGCGGCCCGCGCCGTGTCGGCGGTCACCCGCCCGTCCGCTCGCACCTCGGTGTAGTCGCGTACGCGCTTCAACAAGCGGTTGGCGATACGCGGGGTTCCCCGCGCGCGGCCCGCGATCTCGTCCGCGCCGTCGGGCTCGAGCTCGACGCCGAGGATCGACGCGGCCCGCCGGAGGATCGCGGCGAGCTCGGCGGACGCGTAGAAGTCGAGCCGGGCGACGAAGCCGAAGCGGTCGCGCAGCGGTCCGGTGATGAGACCCGTGCGCGTGGTGGCGCCGACGAGCGTGAAGCGCGGGAGGTCGAGCCGGATCGTCCGCGCGCTCGGGCCCTTCCCGATCACGATGTCGAGCCGGAAGTCTTCCATCGCGGGGTAAAGGCTCTCTTCGACCACGCGGGGCAGGCGATGCACCTCGTCGATGAACAGCACGTCGCCGTCGTCGAGGTTCGTGAGGATCGCGGCGAGGTCGCCCGCGCGTTCGAGCGCGGGACCGCTCGTGGGTGTCATGCGCGCCCGCATCTCGTTGGCAATGATGCCGGCGAGGCTCGTCTTGCCGAGACCGGGCGGACCCGCGAGCAGGACGTGGTCGACCGCCTGGCCTCGCTGCTTCGCAGCGGTCAGCATGATCTCGAGGTGCTCACGCAGGCGAGCCTGACCGACGAACTCCTCGAGGTGACGCGGCCGTAACGTCGTCTCCTCCGCGACTTCCGCCGCGTCGGCTTCGGGAC
>JALYLU010000080.1:0-9370 GCA_030774075.1 Actinomycetota bacterium
GTTGGGGCCCTTCGGAGGCCTCAGACCGTCAGCAGGTCGCGGGCGCCGGTGTCGCTCGAGGGGTGGCGCAGCTTCGACATCGCCTTCGCCTCGATCTGACGGATGCGCTCCCGGGTGAGGTTGAAGTACTCGCCCACCTCTTCGAGCGTCCGCGGCTCGCCGCGGTCGAGTCCGAACCGCAATGCGAGGATCTGACGCTCCCGCTCGTCGAGCGGGGCCAGCAGCTTCTCGATCTCGGCGGGCAGCAGCGCGGTGGCTGCAACCTCGAACGGAGACTCGACCGAGCGGTCCTCGACGATGTCACCGAGCTCGGCGTCGCCGTCCTCACGCAACGGCTCCGACAACGAAAGCGGCTCGGCCGCGAAGCGCAGTGCCTCGGTGACCTTGTCCTCGGGCATCTCGACCTCGGCCGCGAGCTCCGAGAGCGTCGCGGGACGCCCGAGCTTGAGCTCCAAACGCGAACGCGCCTTCTGCAGCCGGGCGAGGGTGTCACCCGCGTGCACGGGAAGCCGGATCGTGCGGCCCGTGTTCGCGATACCACGGGTGATGGCCTGACGGATCCACCACGTGGCGTACGTCGAGAACTTGAAGCCCTTGCGCCAGTCGAACTTCTCGACGGCGTGCATCAGGCCGAGGTTGCCCTCTTGGATGAGGTCGAGCAGAGGAAGACCCGACGCCTGGTACTTCTTCGCGATGGAGACGACCAGGCGTAGGTTCGACTGCACGAACGTCTGCTGGGCGTCCTCACCGTGGCGCGCGCCGCGGCGAAGCTCTCGCTTCTTGGCGGGCGTCAAGCCCTTGCCGGAGTTCAGCTGCTCGCGGGCGGCGTTCCCCTTCTCGATCTGCTGCGCCAGGCGGACCTCGTCGTCCTTGGTGAGCAGCGGATATTGCCCGATATCGGTGAGATAGAGCCGGACAAGGTCCTCTTCGTCCCGCTCAATCCGCTCCTTCGCCACCGATGAATCCTTCGTTCGGACAGCCGTCACCAGAAGTTCTTCGGATCGACACCTCGTAGCCCGCCAGCTCGGTGCCCTCACCCCGTGCTCTGTACGATAACCACCTCGTCAAGCGCCAAATTCAGGCACGGGAGAGGCAACGGTGTCAGGTTCAGACGGCCCCGGCGTCGAGGCTGACGTCGAGATCTCAGTGCTGACGGCAAGCTTCGACGCTCGCCCGGGGACTGAGGGAACGCTGCTCGGCGCGCTCTCTCGCTACGTCGTGATGACCCGGCACGAGCCGGCATGCAGAAACGTCGATCTCGTGGCATCGGTGACCCGGACCGGCCGCTTCGTGGTGATCGAGAAGTGGGAATCGGCCGCCGCAGTCCAGGCGCACCTCGACTCGAAGCTCATGGCCGACATGGCCCAGGCCGCGATCGCATCCATCGCGTCGAAGCCCGCGATCGACCTCTACGACACGATCTCCGCCCACGACCTCATGTGAGCACTACTACGGGTCGACTCCGGCTACGCCTCCCCTCCGGTCGGCTTCGCCTGCGTCTCCTACTACTTATGGCGCAAGAGGTCGACGGGGACTTTGGAGGGGCCTCGGTCGGCGGCGCCGGTTTCCTTGCAGATCTCGCGGATGCCTTGCCAGGTGACGTGCTCGGCTTCCCAGCACTGCTCGAACGCCGCGTCGGCCACGTTGGTGAAGCCGTGCTGCAGCCGGAAGTCGTAGAGCTGGCGCGGGCGCCTCACGTCGAGACCGAGCCGGCGGGCCCGCCCCGCGGCGTAGGTGTCCCAGGCGGCGCGCTCGCCTCGCGAGAGCTCGGCGTCAAGGGGTGCGTCGGCGAAGTCTTCCGAGAGCCGATCCTCGGCGCGCAACATCATGACGGAGAGGTCGACGCGGGCTTGATCGGCGGAGAACTGGCAGGGCCGCTTGTTGTCCTCGAAGTTGCCGCCCGAGATCCAGAGCACGACCCGCCCGTCGACGACGTCGGACATATGTCCCGTGAGAGGCGCGAACAGTTCTTCGTCGACGGTAAGTGCGATGTCCACGCCTGCGGGGATGCCGGCCCGCGCGGCCGCCTCTTCGAGGAGCGCGGTGATCTCGCCGACGTCGTAGGGGACGAGCGTGAAGGGATTCGGCGTGACGGTGATCGCGGTCACGAACCCTGGGCCGACGTTTGGAGCGCGGCCGTCGCGGCCTCGGCCATCTCGCGCGCCTGCTCGGTCGACTCGCGCGCGCGCGCCGCAAGCGAGTCGTTCTCGTCGTCGGTGAATCCCGCCAGGCGGCGGAAGTCGCGCGCGAGCTGAATCGGGTTCTCGTCGTCCTCGCCTCGGAAGCCGCCGAGGTTGAAGATCGCGTCGACCGTGCGCTGGAACTCGAGTGCGCGTTCCCGGCGTTCCGGGTCGGTCGCGGTCAGACGCCGCAGCCAGTCGGACCCCATCTTCACGTGGGTGACCTCGTCGGCGAGCATCCAGTCTTCGCAGAACTCGAGGATCGGATCGCCCGACTCGTTCCCGAAGTTCTTCATCGAGTTGAACACATCGATCGCCAGGCCCTCGAGCGCCCGGTTCACGCCGCACAGGCGCAGCACCGGGTCGGGGTTGCACGCGGCCGCGAACAGGAACGTCGACTCGGTGTACTCACCGATCTCGGTGCCCATGTGATCGCCGAGCTTCACCGAGATCTCGCAGTGCCGCGACTCGTCCCAGCACTGACGCGCCATGTCGAGCTTCAGCTGGAACGGCGCGGCTTCGTCGTCGAAGTCGTAGCACGTGCGACCCGCGCCCTCGAGTGCCTGGATCTCACCCACGAAGATGCCGTGCATCAACGAGCGCGACCTTTCGCCGGCGGCCGGCCGATCGACTCCCATGCGCGCGGGCCCGGTGTCGCGCTGGGCGACCTTCGGACCGCGCGGGTCGAAGATGCGATCTTCGATGTTCGTGCGCACGAACCGCTCGTCGCGGGCCAGTTCGGACTCCGGAAGCATCTTCTTCATGAGACGCGGACCTCCTCGACCGTTTCTCCCAGGCTACCGGCGCCGGCGATACCACCAGACGCCAGGTAGAGCTTCTCCAACTCGACCTGGCGGCGGCCGGCGCGTTCCACTTTCTCGGGTGTATCGATGAGCGACTGGAGCAACATCTCGCCGTCGCGCCAATCGTCGAACTCGTCTTGCAGGGCGAACTTGAGCGAGCGGATCGTCGGGGCATCCGTGATCCTGCTCGTGCCGTTGAGGTGATATGTATACACGGCGATGAAGCGCGGGATGAGCACGCGGTAGACGCCGACGAGCTTCTCGATCGTGAGCTCCGGCGCCTCCGGGTCGCGGATCGCGTCCATGAACGTGACGAACGCGTCGTTCGGCGGCACCGTCAACCGCTCCGGGTTCATCTCGCGCAGCTCGGGCAACCGCTTGTGCCACAGCTCCGCGTGCCAGGCGTGGTGGTAGGTGTGACGACCGAGCACCAACTTCACATCGAGCTCGGGGATCGTTGCGACCCACCCGCCGAGCACCTCGAAGAGTCGCATCTCGGCCCACTTGTAGTTGCCGACGCGCCGGGCCGATTCCTCGACCGCGAACAGACCGGGGAGCTCTCGACGGTCCCAGGGGGCGAACGGCGCGCGCGGCTTGCTCGTCTCGGTCATCGCGACGATTCTCACCGCGGCTTGACCGCTCGGTCAAGTAGTTCGAGGAGCCCGCCAGGAGCGGGATTCGGCGACGACGATGCCGAGGAGGATGATCGCCACGCCGGCGTAGCCGGCCCCTCCCAGTCGCTCACCGACCCACAGGCCGATGATCCCGGCCACGATCGGCTCGAACTGGAGGATCACCGCGGCGCGGGCCGGCTCGACGAATCGCTGGCCCCACAGCTGCATCGTGAACGCGAGGGCGCTGCAGCACACTCCGGTGACCGCGGCGGCGACGAGGACGCGGGCGGTGACATGTCCGAGCCCACCGATCGCGACCACGGGGACGGCGAGTACCGCGAACACGACGATCTGACCCGCGGTAAGCGCGACCGGGTCGAAGTGCTGGGTGAAGAACCCGCCCATCAGGATCCAGATCGCGAAGAGAACGGCACACACGAGCGTGAGCGCGTCGCCCGAGTGCAGCCGGAAGGTCGAGCCCTCCAGAAGGAAGAGTCCAAGGGCCGCGCACACAACCGCCACGACGACGTTGCGCGAAGGAGGACGACGCGTCACCGCGGTCTCGATGAGCGGCGTGAACACGACGAGCAATCCGGTTATGAACGCGGAGTTCAGGGTCGTCGTACGTTTCAGTCCTTCGTTCTGGAACCAGTACGCCGCGAATCCGACTGCGCCGAAGGCGAGCACTGCAAGCAGGAAGTCCTTCCGACGATACGACGCGTCGGCCGTCGACGGACCCTGCCAACCATTGCGCACCGCCAGCGGCAGGAGCACAACTGCACCGATCGAGAATCGCAGCAGGTTGAACCCCACCGGGGTCACGTCCTTCAGGGCAGTCTGCACGAGCCTGAAGGTCGCTCCGTACGCGATCGTCGACGCGATCAGCGCCAGCTCGGGCACGAGCGGCCGCGCGGTTTCCCACGTGAGCGGGACGAACCCGCTCACGCCGTCGGGATCCACGCTCAACCGGGCCAGCGATTGGTGATCGGGAGCCGGCGATCCTTGCCGAATGCCTTTGGAGACACGCGGACACCGGGCGCGGCCTGGCGCCGTTTGTACTCGTTGCGATCGATCATGCGCGCGACGCGGCGCGTGAGATCGACGTCATGACCGCGCGCAATCAGCTCGCCGACCGATAGGTCGTCCTCGACGTACCCCTCGACGATCGGGTCGAGCACGTCGTACGGCGGCAACGAGTCGGAGTCGAGCTGACCGGGTGCCAGCTCCGCCGACGGCGGCTTCTCGATCACGCGGCGCGGGATCACGTCGCGAGCCGAGCGCTCGTTGAGATCGCTGCAGAGTGCGTACACGAGCGTCTTCGGGACGTCCTTGATCACTGCGAAACCACCGGCCATGTCGCCGTAGAGCGTCGCGTAACCGGTGGCCATCTCGCTCTTGTTCCCCGTCGTCAGCACCATCCAACCGAACTTGTTCGAGATCGTCATGAGCACGTTGCCGCGGATGCGCGCCTGCACGTTCTCCTCGGCCAGGCCCGGCTGCGAACCTTCGAACATCGGCGCGAGCATCGCCTCGAAGGCGGCGTGCGCGGGCTCGATCGGCACGGTGAACGACCTGATCCCGAGATTCGCCGCGAGCGCGGTCGCATCGGAGATGCTGTGCTCACTCGAATAACGCGACGGCATCAGCACGCCCGACACGTGCTCGGCTCCCAGCGCGTCGGTCGCGATGGCCGCGACGAGGGCCGAGTCGATGCCGCCCGAGAGCCCGATCACGACGTTCGTGAATCCGTTCTTGCGCACGTAGTCGCGCGTCCCGAGCACGAGCGCCTCGTAGACCTCGTGCACGGGTGACAGGGTCGGTTCGATGCGCGCCGCCAAAAGTGTGTCGGGCGGACGGCCTTCGGAAACCTGGATCTCCGGCAGCGGCAACGCCTCGACCCGACCGCGCGGGTCGATCTGGCGCTTACGGAACGCAGGACGGACGTCGATGTCGACCACGAGCAGGTCGGTCACGAATTGCTTCGCGCGCGCAATGAGCATTCCGTGTTCGTCGAAGACGAGCGACGCGCCGTCGAACACGAGCTCGTCCTGCCCACCGACGAGGTTCGCGTACACGATCGGCACCGACGCGTCCGCGGCGCGCGTCGCGAGCATCGTCTCCCGTTCGACGAGTCGCTGCGCGTAGTACGGCGACGCGTTGAGGTTGACGATCAACTCCGCGCCGCCCGCGGCCTCGGCGAGGATCGGCCCGGCCGGACTCCACGCGTCCTCGCAGATCGAGATGCCGACCTTCACGCCGGCGACATTGAAGAGCGGCAGCGGCGACGCTTCCGACGCTCCGAAGTAGCGCTGCTCGTCGAAGACCCCGTAGTTGGGCAGCAACTGCTTGCGGTATACGCCGTAGATGCGGCCGTTTGCGCAGACGGCCGCCGCGTTGTGCAGGTCGCGGCCCGGCTCGGGAAAGCCGATCACAGCAGCCGCTCGTGCCGTTCCTGCCGCGATCTTGTCGAGCATCTCGACTGCCTGCGCGACGAAGGCCGGGCGCAGGAGGAGATCCTCAGGCGGGTACCCGGTGACGGTCAGTTCCGGAAAGACCACCAGATCGCAACCCGCGGCATCGGCCTCGTCGTATGCCACGAGGATGCGCTCGGCGTTGCCTTCGAGGTCGCCCACGACGACGTTCAACTGGGCGGCGGCCACCCGAAAGCGCGGCATTATCCCAGGATACGAGGGCACGCCCGGGCGCGCGACACTCGGCACCATGACCCGTTGGCGCGGTGACGCCTATCAACGACGTTTCGACGAACTGGCAGCGACCGGTGTCGACGTGCACGGCGAGGCGACGTTCGTGATGAGGGGCTCACCCGTATCGGTGCTCGACGCCGGATGCGGGACCGGGCGCGTGGCGATCGAGCTCGCGCGCCGCGGTGTCGAAGTCGTGGGCGTCGACGTCGACCGGTCGATGCTCGTCACCGCGCGAGCCAACGGACCCGGCGTCGAGTGGCACGAGCATGACCTCACGACGTTCGATCTCGGCCGCGCGTTCGACGTCGTGCTCCTCGCGGGCAACGTCCCGCTGTTCGCCGCGCCCGGCACGCAGCGCGCACTCGTCGCCGGCTGCGCCCGACACGTTGCTCCCGACGGCTGCCTGATCGCGGGATTCCAGCTCGGACGCGGTTACGAGCTCGATGCGTACGACGCCGATTGCCGGGTGGCGGGCCTGGCGCGCACGGAGCGATTCTCGACGTGGGCGGCCGACCTCTACCCGTCGGGCGACGACTACGCGGTCTCGGTTCATCACTTCGCAGATCGATGAGACCGGGGGCTACCGTGCTCGACTCGAGGATGTCGATCCGGGTTCGGGAGGCCTCATGGGCGACGAGCCGTATGCCGCGTTGCTGCCGTGGACGGTCTTTGCGGTAGTCGACCGCGCACACGGCGGTGGTCCGCTCTGGGCCGGCCTCGGCGCGCTCATCACCGCGATCACGCTGCTCCTGACGAGTTCGCGTGGAGAACCGGGACCGCGCAACGTGATGGTCCTCGGCGCCATCGGTTGGTTCGGCGGTCTCGTTGTCGCCGGCGCGTTGCACCAATCGGGATCGGGATTGCTCGCGCACGACGGCCGGGCGGTGTCAGCCTCCGGATTCGCACTCATCGCGTTCGGCTCGCTCGCGTTCAGCCCGGCGATCGAGCACTACACGCGGCCCCACGTTCGGTCGAGCCGATGGGATGATCCCGCCTTCCACCGCGTCAACGTGCTCATCACCCTGATCTGGGGAGCAACGTTCACCGGTGTCGCCGTCGCCAACTTCGTCGCCGCGTCGATGGGAACGCCCGGGGCGTTCACGCTTTTCAATTGGGTCGTTCCGATCGCCCTCGCGGCGATCGCGGCCCACCGGTCGCACGTCTGCTGGGACGAATTCAACGACGACGACCTCTTCGAGCCGGATCCGATGCGGAATCTCGCGCTCGATTGGGAGACGCCGCCCCGCGACGCCCGCGACCGCTGACGCGACCGGAGCTAGCCGAGAGCGCTGCAGACGGTGTTGGTGATCAGCCGGGTCACGACGTAGGGATCCATGTTGGCGTTCGGCCGGCGGTCCTCGATGTAGCCCTTCTGGTCGATCTCCACCTGCCACGGAATGCGCACCGAGGCGCCGCGGTCCGATACGGCGTAGTTGAACTCGTTCCAGGGCGCGGTCTCGTGCGAACCGGTGAGCCGTAGCTCGATGTCGGCGCCGTAATTGGCGACGTGCTCGCTCGCGTTCTTCCCGAGTGCCTCACAGGCGGCGATGATCGGGTCGTAGCTCTCGCGCATCGCCTTCGTCGAGAAGTTGGTGTGCGCGCCGGCGCCGTTCCAGTCGCCGCTGACGGGCTTCGGGTCGAGTGTGGCCGCGATGCCGAAGTCCTCGGCGATGCGGTAGAGCAGCCAGCGCGCGACCCAGAGTTGGTCGGAGACGTCGAGGGGGCCGAGCGGACCGACCTGGAACTCCCACTGACCGGGCATCACCTCGGCGTTGATGCCGGAGATGCCGATACCCGCGACGAGGCACGCTTCCATGTGCGCTTCGACGACGTCACGGCCGAACACCTCGTCGGCGCCGACCCCGCAGTAGTAGAAGCCTTGCGGCGCCGGGAACCCCTGCTGGGGGAAGCCGTGCGGACGGCCTTTCCGGAAGAACGTGTACTCCTGCTCGATGCCGAACAGCGGCTCCTGCGCCTCGTACCTCTGCGCGACCGGAGCGAGCAACGCGCGCGTGTTGGTGGGGTGCGGCGTCATGTCGGTGAGCAACACATCGCTCATCACGAGCAGGTGGTCGCCGCCGCGGATCGGATCGGGACAGGAGAACACGGGCCTCAGCACGCAATCCGAGGCCGCGCCCGGCGCCTGGTTGGTGCTCGAGCCGTCGAAACTCCAGATGGGCAGCTTCTTGCCGTCGCTCAGGATCTTCGTCTTCGAACGAAGCCGCGCCGTCGGCTCGGTCCCGTCGACCCAGATGTATTCCGCCTTGATGGCCACTGCTCGCTCCGATCTGCAGGGAGCAGTCCGCCCCCTTGTGACATCGCAGCTTGCGGCTGCGCGATTTCGATGCCGTTGCCCCATTGTGAACGCTCTGTTACCGCCCGGACCCGGCCTCGGAGACCCTAGGCGAGCACCCGTAAACTCTCCACATGGAACGCCAGAACGAGTACGTGTTGCGCACGGTCGAGGAGCGCGGCGTGCGCTTCGTGCGGCTCTGGTTCACCGACGTGCTGGGGTTCTTGAAGTCAGTCGAGATCACGCCCGCCGAGCTCCAGGCGGCCCTCGAGGAGGGCATGACCTTCGACGGATCCACGATCGAGGGCTACAGCCGGATCCAGGAATCCGACATGCTCGCCCGGCCCGACGCCAACACGTTCGAGCTCCTGACGACCGACGACCCGGATGCGGCCGTCGCGCGGATGTTCTGCGACATCTCGACCTTCTCGGGCGAGCCGTTCGAAGGTGATCCCCGCTACGTGTTGAAGCGCAATCTCGAACGGGCTCGCGAGAAGGGCTACACGTTCTTCGTCGGCCCCGAGATGGAGTTCTTCTACTTCGGATCCGCTGTCACGGTGGAACCACTCGACACCGCGGGCTACTTCGACCTCACCGCGCACGACCTCGGATCGCAGCTCCGCAAGCAGACCGTGCTCCGGCTCGAGGCGATGGGCATCCCCGTCGAATATTCGTTCCACGAGAACGGCCCGAGCCAGCACGAGATCGACCTCCGCTACACCGACGCGCTCGAGATGGCCGACAACGTGATGAGCTTCCGGCTCATCGCGAAGGA
>JALYLU010000080.1:9380-10840 GCA_030774075.1 Actinomycetota bacterium
GCCGACCACGGCGGCTACGCGACCTTCATGCCCAAGCCGATCACCGGCGCGTTCGGGTCGGGGATGCACACGCACGTGTCGCTGTTCGAGGGCGATGTCAACGCCTTTCACGACCCGGGCGATGAGTACGGCATGTCGAAGGTCGCGAAGCACTTCATCGCCGGTTTGCTCGTGCACGCCAGCGAGATCTGCGCGATCACCAATCAGTGGGTCAACTCCTACAAGCGGTTGATCCCCGGGTACGAGGCACCCGTCTACAAGTGCTGGGCTCGCAACAACCGGTCGGCCCTGGTACGCGTCCCGCGCTCGAAGACGGGGAAGAACGAGTCGTCGCGGATCGAGTTCCGAGCACCCGATCCCGCGTGCAATCCGTATCTCGCCTTCTCGCTGATCCTCGCCGCCGGTCTGAAGGGCATCGAAGAGGGCTACCAGCTTCCGGCCGAGGCAACCGACAACATCTACGCACTCACCGACGAGGAACGTGTCGCCGAGGGCATCGGGTCACTTCCCGGCTCCTTGCGCGACGCGCTCGACGCGATGGAGCATTCCGCGCTGGTGGCCGAGGCGCTGGGAGGGCACGTGTTCGAGAATTTCCTGGTCAACAAGCGTCGAGAGTGGGCCGAATACAAGGCCGACGTCACACCGTTCGAGATCGCCCGCTATCTCGGGACGCTGTAGGTATCGGCGGAGGACGCGGACCGAGTGTGGGAACGTTGAACGAGCTAATGCTGGTCTTTCCGGACCCGGCGCCGCCCCTGCTCGCGCAGACGCTCGACTTGTCGGGTGTCCGGTGGAAGTCGGTCGGCAACGCCGCGATCGCGATGCAGTACGAGCCCGCCGACGGCTGGACCGGCGCGGTCGTGTGCGCCGACGATGATCCCGAAGGCGCGTTCACGCTCTGCCGCACCTTGCGCAAGGGCGACTCCCGCGTCGAGTCGATCCTGCTGTTGATCACCGGCGCGCAGCTCCACGACCTCGAGCACCGCGAGGACCTCTTCGACGACTTCTGCCTCACGCCGTTCCATCCGAAGGAGCTGGAGGCGCGGTTGCGTCACCTGATGTTCCGCGCGGGACGGGCGGGTTCACCGGAGGTCGCGTCGTACGGCGACCTGGTGTTGAACTTCGAGACCTACCAGGCCGCGGTGAGTGGCAAGCCGCTCGACCTCACGTACATGGAGTACGAGCTCCTGAAGTTCTTCGTCACGCATCCGGGCAAGGTGTTCACCCGCGAGCAGTTGCTGTCGCGCGTGTGGGGCTATGAGTACTACGGCGGCGCGCGCACGGTCGATGTGCACGTGCGGCGTCTGCGGGCGAAGCTCGGCGAGGAGAACGCGAACCTGATTCAGACGGTGCGTTCGGTTGGCTACCGCTTCGGCCAGTCGCGGTGGCCGGGCACCACCAAGCCTCGCGACCTCTGTTAGCTCGGGTCGTTTGCGGCGCGGGCGTCGACATCCTTGGTG
>JALYLU010000080.1:10850-11999 GCA_030774075.1 Actinomycetota bacterium
ACCGCTGAGCGCCGACCACGCGGCACCGACGACGAACAGCCCGATCGGCCCGGCGATGAAGATCACGAACAGGACGAGGACGACGCCGACCACGAGATCAATCTATATCTATCGGTCGCTCGCGCTCCGCTGCCGCTCTAGCGGGGAAGGTGTGCCCAGGCCTCGATCTCGATTTCGGCGCCGCCCGGGAGCGCGGCGACCTGGACAGTCGAACGCGCCGGCCGATGGGCGCCGAACCATTCGGCATATACATCGTTCACCGTCGCGAATTGCGCGATGTCGGTGACGAACACTGTCGTCTTGGCGACGTCGGCGAGACTCGCGCCGCAGTCGCGCAGGACTGCGACGATGTTCGCCAGGACTTGGCGCGCTTGCGCCTCGACGCCGCCGGAAACGATGACCCCGGTGGAAGGATCGAGCCCGACCTGCCCGGCGAGCACCAACCAGTCGCCCGCACGAACAGCCGGCGAGTACGGCCCGGCGGCGCGAGGTGCACTGGGAGTGGGAACGCTCTCGACCGGCATGGTCACCTCCTGCGCGCAGGAAACGTAATAGGTCGGCCGAGCGAGTTCCATGTCGCCGCCGCCACCGCGGCGAAGACCGCGTCGGTCGAGCGAGCGCGCGCCGGCGCGGGATCGTCGACGATCGTCAGTGTGATTTGCGGCGTCTCGGCCGCGCGCAGCACGCCGAACGAACGGATCGTCAGATCGTGTATCTCGCCGGTTCGGGCATCGACCGCGAGCCCTTCACTGGTGACCCATCCCAGCGCCATGTGGGCGGCACCGATCACATAAGAACGCAAGGTGACCTCGTCGAGCGGATCGCCGGCCGCAAGACTCACATCGACGGCGGTGACCTTGCCGCGCTCGACGGCGACGTGCGCGCTCGCACGCGCTCCGCTCGGAGTCACCACTTCGACGTCGCGCTCGAGTGCGCCGGCGACGAGCAACGCCTGCTCCGCGAGTCCGACGGCCCGCAGGTCGGCACTCACGGGAGGGCCGGGCACGTCGACCTCGGTCCAGCGCGCCCGCACCTCGACCCCCGCCGGTACCGGCCACACGCGGGGTTCGTGCGCGCCGCGCGCGACCACACCGTCGATTTCGACCACGGAGTCGCGCGCGACCGCCACCGCCGCGATCGGCGGTCGCT
>JALYLU010000081.1 GCA_030774075.1 Actinomycetota bacterium
CGAAGGGCGCGTGCAGCGCTTGGGGCGCAAGGTCTCGCCGGCCGGGAGCGCGATGGACGAGTGGCGCATCGCGGCCGAGCTCGCGCTGCGATTGGGATCCGACTTCGATCTCGAGCAGGTCGACGAGGTCACCGACGAGATCGCGCGCGTCGCACCCGCGTTCGCGGGCGTCACGTCCGAACTGGTGAAGCGCGCGCGCGATGGAGTCGTCCTGCCGATGGCCGCGCACCTCGACGAGCTCGTGCTCCGTACGGGCGAGCTCTCGATCATGGCCGACGACGGATCGGGAACCTCGTGGGACCCGATCAAGGTCGAAGGCGTTGCACCGGCGGAGCCTGCCGACGCGACCGAGGTGAGTGCACCGGTCGACGCGCCGGCACTGCACGAGTGGGATCGCCGCGCGCCCAGGCCCGAGGCTCCGGCGCGCGACGCGTACGCTCTGCGCCTCGTGATTGGTCGCGCGCTGTACGACGATGGTCGCCTGGTCTCGGAGACCCCCCTCCTGCAGCGGCTCGTTCGCGAACCGGAGCTGCGCGTCCATCCGAGCGATCTCGCCCGGATCGGCGTGGATTCCGGCGGCCAGGTGAAGGTGACTTCGACGCGGGGCTCGCAGGTCGTCGCGGTGCGGTCGGATGCCGGAGTACCGGCGGGCATTGCGTGCATGGACTTCTCGGCCGATGCGCTCGGCGCCGCACTGCTCGTCGACGCGGGTCAGCCGGTGGTCGACCTCCGCGTGGAGAGCCTGCGGTGAGTCGGCTGCTCGCGCTCGACCCGCTACTGCGGGGCTCGGTGACCTGGTCGGTATTCCTGGTCGTCATCATCAAGGTCGCGCTCGCGTTCGTGATCCTGCTCGTCGCGGTGATGCTCTACATCTGGGCGATGCGCAAAGTCATCGCCGACATGCAGAACCGCATCGGTCCGAACCGGGCCGGACCCTACGGCGTGTTACAAACCCTCGCCGACGGCATCAAGCTGTTCTTCAAGGAGCAGTCGATCCCCGACTCGGCCGACCGGCCCGTGTTCCGGCTCGCACCGTACCTGTCGATCATGCCGGCGTTCTTGATGTTCTGCGTGGTGCAGATCGGCGGCACCGTGTCGATACTCGGGCACCAGACGTTTCTTCAGGTCGTCGACCTGCCGATGGGCGCGCTCTTCATACTCGCGATGTCGGGTCTGGGCGTGTACGGCGTGATGCTCGCGGGCTGGTCGTCGGGTTCCAAGTACCCGCTGCTCGGGTCGGTGCGCGCGTCTGCGCAGCTCCTTTCGTACGAAGCAGCCTTCGGCCTCGCCATTCTCGGCGTGTTGATCCAGGCGGGCACGCTCTCGACGCACGACATCGCCGAGCAACAGCAGTGGACGAACGCGTGGTCGTTCGTTTCCCATTGGTTCTGGTTGAAGACCTTCGTCGCGTTCGCGATCTTTCTCGTCGCGGCGACGGCAGAGACGAACCACCCGCCGTTCGATCTCGTCGAGGCCGAGCAGGAGCTCGTGGGCGGCTTCAATACCGAGTACACGGGCATCCGATTCGCGATCTTCTACCTCGCCGAATTCATGAACGTCATCACGATGTCGGCGATCGCCGTCACGTTGTTCCTGGGCGGTCCGTCCGGACCGAGCCTGGGCTTCCTCGCACGCGACAACGTGCTGAACGTGTGGCTCATGCCGATCGTCTGGTTTCTCGTGAAGGTTCTTGCTCTGTTGTTCGCGACCGTTTGGGTACGCGCGTCGTTGCCGCGGATGCGTTACGACCGTCTGATGTCGCTCGGCTGGAAGTGGCTCATCGAGATCGCGATCCTCTGGGTCCTGGTGACCGCCACCGTCCAGGTCGCGATGGTCGAGGATTGGAACCGCCTCCTCGCGGCCTCGATTGCGGTCGGTGCCGCCGTCGCCGCGTATGGCGTGCTGTACGCGTCGATGCCCAAGTCGGGCGAGCAGATCGAGGAGTTCCGCTGATGGGGCGTTTCTCCGGATTCCTCGTGACCCTGCGCCAGATGGGCAAGCCGCGCGTCACCACCGAATACCCGAAGGTGAAGCACGACAAGCCGGAGCGCTTGCACGGCCGGCACGTCCTCAACCGCTACGAGGACGGGATGGAGAAGTGCATCGGGTGCGAGCTCTGCGCCGGGGTATGTCCGGCGCGCTGCATCTACGTGCGCGGCGCCGACAACCCGATCGACGATCCGGTGTCGCCCGGGGAGCGTTACGGCTTCGTGTACGAGATCAACTACCTACGGTGCATCCACTGCGATCTGTGCGTCGAGGCGTGTCCGACCGAGGCGATCACCGAGACGAAATTGTTCGAGTTCTCGTTCACGAACCGCAGCGACGCGATCTAC
The DNA here is from genome assembly GCA_030774075.1 of Actinomycetota bacterium. Classification (GTDB taxonomy): domain Bacteria; phylum Actinomycetota; class Acidimicrobiia; order IMCC26256; family PALSA-610; genus PALSA-610. The sequence continues at coordinate 2,337 of JALYLU010000081.1, forward strand.
ACGAAGGAACAGCTTCTCGTCGACGACGACGGCCGCGCGCGCCGCATGCCGTGGGAGCTGTGGTTGGGCGGCGAGGACGACCATACGAGCGCGTGGATGCGGTCGACATCGCCGTCGGGTTCGAGCGCGTACGAAGGACGCGTCAGCTGGTCGGGCGAGCTCGGTTTCGGTGTGCGTCCGCCCGAGCGCGGGCAGCAACCCGCGAGCGCGAAGCCGCAGGACGAGTAGTGGAGGCCGTCGTCTTCTTCGTCTGCGCGGCCGCCGTGATCATCGGCGCGTTCGGCGTCATCGCCGGTCGCAACCCCGTGCACTCGGCGCTCTTCCTGCTGCTCACGCTGGTCAGCATCGCGGTGCTGTACCTCCAGCAGCACGCGGCCCTCGTTGCCGCGATCCAGATCGTCGTGTACGCGAGCGCGATCGTCGTGCTGTTCCTCTTCGTGATCACGCTGCTCGGCGTCGACAAGGAGGAGGCGCCCGACGACGCCCATCCGGTGCAACGGGTGGCGGCCGTCGTGCTCGGCGTGCTGGCACTCACGGGCATTCTCGTGCTCGTGCACGGCAATCGCTGGGTGACGGGGTCGCACTCGACGCGGGGCGCGCTGGGCAGCGCGGAATCGGGCAACGTGCAAACTCTCGCGAAGAGTCTGTTCACCGACTTCGTCTGGGCGTTCGAGATGACGGCGGTACTCCTCGTGATCGCCGTCGTCGGCAGCGTGGTGCTCGCCCGCCGCAGCGGGCATCGTGCAGAAGTTCCGGCAGCAGAAGTTCCGGCAGCAGAAGTTCCCGCTGTCGAACCGGACGCCGGCGAGAGGACGCCGGCGTGATTGCTCTCGCGTACCCGGATCACATCACGGCCACCTACTACCTCGTCCTCGCGGCGATCCTCTTCACGATCGGCGCGGTCGGCCTGCTGGTGCGCAAGAACACGCTCGTGATGTTCATGTGCATCGAGCTGATGCTCAACGCGGCGAACCTCACGTTCGTCTCCTTCGCCAACGCGTTGAACGACATCAGCGGTCAAGTCATTGTCTTCTTCACGCTGGTCGTCGCCGCAGCCGAGGTGGCGGTCGGTCTCGCGATCATCATCGCGATCTTTCGCCGCCGCCAGTCGGTCAGCGCCGACGACGTCGATTTGTTGAAGGGCTGACGCGACGATGAGCGCCCGGAACCTTCTCGACCTCGCGTGGGTCATTCCCGCGCTCCCGGCGCTCGGCGCGGTCGTGCTGCTCCTGTTCGGCAAGCGAATCGGCGAGAAGGCGGGTTGGCTGGCCACCGCGCTGATGGCGTTGTCGTTCGTCGCGTCGGTGATCGCGTTCTTCGCGCTGCGATCGCTGAGCCCGGATGCGCGGTCGAATGTCTCCCAGGGCTTCACCTGGATCCAGGCGGGCACGTTCCGAGTCGACTTCCGCTTTCTCGTCGATCCGCTCTCGTCGACGATGACGCTGTTCGTCACCGGAGTCGGATCGCTCATCCACCTGTACGCGATCGGTTACATGCACGGCGACGAGCGCTTCTCCCGCTTCTTCGCGTACCTGAACCTGTTCGCGGCGTCGATGCTCGTGCTCGTGCTCGGCTCCAGCTTCCTGCTGACGTTCCTGGGCTGGGAGGGAGTCGGCCTCTGCTCGTACCTGCTCATATCGTTCTGGTTCGAGCGCAACTCGGCTGCGGTCGCGGGCAAGAAGGCGTTCATCACGAACCGGGTCGGCGACTTCGGCTTCATGATCGCCATGTTCCTCATCTTCCAGAAGCTGGGGACACTCGATTACTCGGCGCTCGGCTCGGCGGCGAAGCTGCCGCAGTCGGCGGTGACCGCGATCGCATTGCTCTTGTTCCTCGGCGCGATGGGCAAGAGCGCGCAGCTCCCGCTGCACATCTGGCTGCCCGACGCGATGGAAGGCCCGACACCGGTCTCGGCTTTGATCCACGCAGCGACGATGGTCACGGCCGGCGTGTTCCTCCTCGTGCGCGCGCACGTGTTCTTCGACGTCTCGAATCATGCCGGCACGGTCGTGGCGTGGGTCGGTGCGATCACGGCCCTGTTCGCCGCGACCGTGGCGCTCGTGCAGAACGACATCAAGCGCGTGCTCGCGTACTCGACGATCAGCCAGCTCGGCTACATGTTCCTGGCGGTCGGCGTCGGTGCGTACAGCGCCGCGATCTTCCACATGGTGACCCACGCATTCTTCAAGGCACTCCTGTTTCTCGGCGCCGGCTCCGTGATCCACGGGATGCACGACGAGCAGGACATGCGACGTATGGGCGGCCTGCGCAAGTACATGCCGATCACCGCCGGCACGTTCATCTTCGGTTGGCTCGCGATCGCGGGCATCTTCCCCTTCGCGGGCTTCTGGTCGAAGGACGAGATCCTCGCCAAGGCCTGGTTCAGCCACGACTACGCGCTCTGGGTGGTCGGCGTCTCGGGCGCATTGATCACGGCGTTCTACATGACGCGTCAGGTGTGGCTCGTCTTCTACGGTCCCGAGCGCTGGCGCGAAGACGCGGCCCTGGTCCAGGGAATTGGTGACGCCCACGAGGGCGACGAGGCACTGTCCGGAGCGCACGGCGGCGGCGTACCCCACGAGTCGCCATGGACCATGTACCTCCCGCTGGTCGCGCTCGCGGTGCTGTCGTTCTTCGGCGGCTTCATCGACCTGCCGTTTACGAACGCCAAGCTCAACGTGCTCGATCGCTGGCTCGAGCTTCCCGAGTCGCACCTCGCGTCGTCGTTCGGCCTGGGCCTGTTGCTCTCGACGGTCGCGGTCGCCGTCGGTGTGATCGGGATCTACTTCGGCGTACGGTTCTACCGCGACGGGCTGCGGCGCGACGGCACGGACCCGGGCGTCGAGCGCCTCGGCGGTTTCGCGGGCGTGCTCCAGAACGCGTACTACCTCGACCTCGGGCTCGCGCGGTTCGTGAGTGGTCCGGTTACAGCGTTCGCGCGCTTCCTCAGTGACGGCGTCGACCGCGCCGGGATCGACGGCGCGGTCAACGGGATCGCGGCCGGAGCCCGAGCGGGTGGCGGCACACTTCGGCGACTCCAGACCGGCCTGGTGCGGAACTACGCGCTCGGCATCGCGCTGGGCACGGTGATGCTCCTGTTGTACGTCGCGACGCGGGTGACGTTCTGATGCCTTCCCTGCTCGCTGAGCTCACGCCGGTCGCGTCGACGTCGTCGAAGCTCGGCTACCCGTTGCTGACGTTCCTGGTGTTCCTGCCCGCCATCGGCGCGCTGGTCGCGATGATCGTGCCGGCCGGGCGTCCGGAGCTCACGCGGGCGGTGGGCTACGTGACCAGCATGGCCACCTTCGGGATGGCGCTGTTCCTGCTCACGCAGTTCGATACCAACCCGATCAAGCCGGGCTACCAGCTCCTCGAGGACCACTCCTGGATCGGCGCGCTCGGTGTGCGCTGGACGCTCGGTGTCGACGGGATCAGCCTGTTCATGGTCGCGCTCAGCGCACTGTTGTTCCCGATCGCGCTCCTCGCGTCGGCCCACATCTCGAAGCCGAAGTCGTTCACGATCTGGATGCTGCTGCTCGAGTCGGCGATGATCGGCGTATTCCTCGCGCTCGACGCGGTCGTCTTCTTCATCTTCTTCGAGTTCGTGCTCGTGCCGATGTACTTCCTCATCGCAGGGTGGGGTCACGAAAACCGGCGTTATGCGGCGATGAAATTCTTCTTGTTCACGATGGCGGGCTCCGCGTTCTTGTTCGCCGGGATCCTGTCGGTCGCGTTCATGCGTCAGCACTCGACCCATGTGTTGACGTTCGACGTGCGGACCCTCACCGACTGGGCCGCCGCGCATATCCACGGTGGCACGGCGAAGGTGCTCTTCCTCGCGTTCGCAGTCGGGTTCGCGGTCAAGGTCCCGCTGTTCCCGTTGCACACCTGGCTTCCCGACGCGCACACCGACGCGCCGACCGCGGGCTCGGTCGTGCTGGCCGGAGCGATGCTGAAGATCGGCGCCTACGGGTTCTTGCGATTCGCGATCCCGTTCTTTCCGCAGGCGGCGGTCGACCTCGCGCCGTTGCTCCTCGTGCTCGCCGTCGTAGGGATCACCTACGGCGCGATCGTCGCCGCGATGCAGCCGAACCTGAAGCGCATCATCGCCTACTCGTCGGTGGCGCACCTCGGATTCGTGGTGCTCGGGGTCTTCGCGCTGACGAACCAGGGAATCTCGGGCGGGCTGTTCACGATGCTGTCGCACGGATTGACCACCGGCGCGTTGTTCCTGTTGGTCGGCATGCTCTACGACCGTCGGCACACGTACGAGCTGAGCGACTTCCGGGGCATCTGGAAGGCGGCGCCGGTGTTCGGCGGCTTGTTCGTCGCCGCGACGTTCGCGTCGATCGGGCTACCCGGCTTCTCGGGTTTCGTCGGCGAGTTCCTGTCGTTGTTGGGTGCGTTCCTCACCAGCCGCTGGTACGTGGTGGTCGCCTCCACCGGCGTGATCCTCGCCGCGGTCTACCTGTTGTGGGCGGTGCAGCGCGCGTTTACGGGTGAGCCCGACGACGCGAATCGCGCGACGCCCGACATCGGCGGGCGCGAGATCGTGACGGTGCTGCCGTTGCTCGGATTGTCGTTGTTCCTCGGCTTCTACCCGAAGCCCGTCCTCGACCGGCTCCAGCCGTCGGTGGAGGCGCTGATCCATCACGTCGAGCAGAACAGCAACTACAAGGCACCGACCGTGCCGACGAGCGGTCCGGTCGCGGCGCCGGCGCCAGGGACCGGCAAGTGATCGGCGCCGACATCACGCCGATTGCGCACGCTCCGGTCGACTGGTACGCGGTCGCGCCGGAGATCGCACTGTTCGCGGCCGCGATCTTCATCGTGATCCTGCGGTCGGTCGTGCGCCACGACCCGAAAGTGCACCAGGCGTCGATGCTCATCGCGATCGGCGGTGTCGCGGCGTCGGCCGTCTTCACCGGGATCCAGTGGGCCTTCGTGCACTCCAACGGTCCCTACCAGGCATTGAGCGGACTCGTCGCGGTCGACGGGTTCGCCGTGTTCGTGAAGTCCGTGATCCTCGGTGCGACGCTGCTCGCCCTCCTGTTGTCGGGCGGCTACCTGCGCCGCGAGCACCTGGAGAGTCCCGAATACTTCGCGCTGATGCTGTGCTCGGCCACCGGCATGATGTTGATGGCGTCGGCAAACGATCTCGTCACCATCTTCTTGTCGCTCGAGATCCTGTCGATCGCGTTGTACGTGCTCGCCGCGTTCGACCGGCGGCGCCTCTCGTCGCAGGAGGCCGGCCTCAAGTACTTCCTGCTCGGGTCGTTCTCGTCGGCGGTGTTCCTCTATGGCATCGCGCTCGTCTACGGCGCCACCGGAACGACGAACCTCAGCGGCATCGCGCGATTCCTCGCGAAGATCGTGCTCCTGCACGACGGCGTGTTGTTCGTCGGGTTCGCACTCTTGCTGGTCGGGCTCGGCTTCAAGGTCGCGGCCGCGCCGTTCCACATGTGGACACCCGACGTGTACCAGGGGGCGCCCACGCCGGTGACCGCGTTCATGGCGGCCGCGACGAAGGCGGCCGCGTTCGCCGCCCTTCTGCGCATCTTTGTCGGCGCGTTCCGGCTGTACGAGGTCGACTGGCGGCCGGCCGTCTTCGGGTTCGCCGTGCTCTCGCTGCTGGTCGGCAGCATCGCGGCGGTCGTCCAGACCGACGTGAAGCGGATGCTCGCCTACCAATCCGTCTCGCACGCCGGGTACGTGCTCATAGGGGTGCAGGCGGCGACCGACAAAGGCACGAGCGCCGCGCTCTTCTACGTATGCGCGTACGCGGTGATGGCGACGGGGGCGTTCGCGATCGTCATGCTGGTCGCACGCCGCGGCGACGACCGTCACGCGCTGACCGATTACCGCGGGCTCGCGTCGGCCCGGCCGGTGCTTGCCGGGCTGCTCACGTTGTTCCTGTTGGCCCAGGCGGGCGTGCCCCTCACGGGCGGGTTCGTCGCGAAGCTCTCGGTGTTCAGCGCGGCGATCGACGTGGGTCAGTACTGGCTCGCGCTGGTCGGCATGCTCGCGGCGGTGATCGGCGCCTTCGTCTACCTTCGCATCGTGCTCGCGATGTATGCGCCGCCCGACGACGAGACCGCACCCGCCGGCCCACGGATCGTGGTCGACGCGGGAACGGGCGTCGCGCTCACGATCGCCGCGGGCGCCATCGTCTTCCTCGGCGTGGTCCCCGGCATCATGCTCGACTTCGCCCACGCCGCCACTCAGCTCCTCGCCCGCTAACCCCCTCGGTTTTCTTGCCAACAGTTGGCAAATTTTCTGCCCGTGTGGCGTCGGTTTTCTTGCCAACAGTTGGCAAACTTTCTGCTCGTGTGGCGTCGGTTTTCTTGCCAACAGTTGGCTGGTTTCGGGGGTCAGGGGAGGGCGGCGAGCTGTTGGAGGCCGTCGGTTCCGGCGACGACGCGCGTCGCCAGACCGGCGGACGCGTGCACGATCTCGACGTCGTGGTCTTGGACCACGAGGAGCGCGCGACTGTCCGGTGTCCACGTGAACGGCAGCGACGGACTCGGAGAGCCCCGGCTGTGGGTCCGAGCGACCTCGACGCCGGTCTTCGTGTCGAAGATGTACACGTCGGCGAGCGTCGTGGCGAGCGCCAGGCGCGTCCCGTCGGGTGAGAACGCGGCGAACTCGGGCACGCGCGACAACTGGATAGTCGTGACCGTGCCGTGAGCAAGGTCGAGGATCTCGAGCGCGCATCCGTTGTAACCGCAATTTTTCTTGAAGGCGATTGCCCGTGGCCCGGCGGTGAGGAGCTGGGCGCCGGGCCGTCCGATCGGTCGAACCGTCGAGTGCGACCACAGGACCCACGCGGAGCGCGCGTCGAGCGCGACGAAACCATCCCGAACGGCGGCGACGACGCGCAAGCCGGGCGGCACGTGCTCGAGTTCACCGCCGCGATCGCTACGGATGGTGCCGTCGTTGCGCAGGAACCACCACTGCGCCGGCGCGACCGCCCGTAGCGCGACCTCACGGGGCGACAACGTGCGCGTTCCGACCGGCCGCGTGGAGACGATCGTCTCCTCGAACGTCGACGCCAACAGCGACGACCCACTGTGATCCGCGATCGTGACGTGACCCTCGGGCAACCGGACGAGCGACGCGTCTGGTCGCGCCTCGTCGAGGAGGTAGAGCCGGTCGTCGATCACCGCGGCGAAGCGGCCCGATCCGGTACCCCGCAGACCCGTCCGCAACCGGGGCGTCAAAACCGCGAGCCGGTCCACGTGAGGCTCCGAGGTCGGGGTCGTCGACGCCGGACGGCTGTGACCGTCTCGGGTCGCCAGCGCGATCACCGCCCATGCCGCAAAGCCAACTGCGACAAGCACGACCCCGACCCGCGCCGAACGACGGTCGCGCGCCCGCTCGAGTCGCGACTCGTCGCCGACGGGCTCGAGATCGACCGGTTCGAGATCGATCGGCGAGAGGTCGTCCTCCGTCATCCGCGAAACGTACGCCGCGAGGGCGTTATCGTGACGCCGCGCCTTGGCAACAGTGCGATGTCGGGATGAGGAGGTCCGCGATACGTCGGATGTTCGCCCTCACCGGGATCGTCGTCGTCATCGTCTTTGCGGCCGCGTCGCCGGCATCGGCCGCGACCATCGCCGTCTCGCCGACCTCGGTGACGACATCGGGCACGGTCACCGTGTCGGGCGACGTGTTGGCCAACGGCACTCCCGGCTGCGCCGTCCCGGGCAGAGTCACATTGATCTCGGGCGCGTTCGCCGGGCTCGGCGAATTCGCCGGACAAGGCGCGGTGAACCTTCCCGTCGACGCGACCGGCCACTTCTCTTCCGCCGTGACCCTCAAATCGAGCGTCGCCGCCGGCGCCTACACCGTCACCGGGCGTTGCGGTGGTGGCAACCTCGGCGTCACCGCGAGTCTGACCGTCTCCGGTCTCCCGAGAACGGGCGCGTGGTTCGGTCCCCTCTCGGTGGCGCAAGTCTTCGCGATCTGCGTGGCGCTCGGCGCACTCGGCGTCGTACTTACTCGAGTCGGCCGCCGACGTGAACCAATGCCCGGCGCCGCCGGCGGCCGTTCCCGATCCACGCAATGAGCACCAGCAACGCGACGAGCGGCGCGATCGCGAGTGCGATCAACGCGTCGCGAATCGTCAGCAGAGACTCGCGTGTGGTTCTGATCGCTGAACCATCCGCATGAGTCGTCCCTCCGGAGCAGGGGTCGTCGGCGACGTGGACGCCTGACTCGAATTCCCTCCCGTTCCACACCACCCCGACGCGATACCGGTCGCCGACGCGGAGAAGCCGTTCCTGGCCTTCGGCGTAGTGAACCGCGACCGTCGCGCCGGCCGTCGGAGTGTGTGCGTCCTCCCCTTGGTGCCGCACCGCCTGAACTGATTCCATGGCGAAGATCGCGGTCGCCGTGCGCATCGCCGTGAGCCGTCCGACGAACGTGGCGTCGAATCCTCTCTTGCTGCAATCCACATACGCCTTCGCACATGACCCGACGACGATGGGCGCGATCGCAAGACCGAGGATCGCGGTGAACGCCTCGATCCGGCGCGTGTACCTCACCGCCGAATGGTGCCGCACTTGAAGCGGCGCCGCACGCTTCCGAACGCCATTGCATCTGCGCAGGCCGCACACTGGTCGCCCGAGCGCCCGAGCGCTTGGGCCTCAGGCTCCTCGGCGGAGGCGGAAGCGTCGCCGTTGCTCGCGGATCACAGCCGCGTCTGCGACCGCCGTTGCGGCCGCCGCCTCGCGCGCCTCGACACGCTCGCGCTCGTACTCGTCGAGCTTCGCCATCGAAAGCGTGTAGGCCGACTCGATGAGCTCGCCCGCACCCGAGAAGTCGAAGAGGTCGCGCGCGTCGCGCGGGCGCGGGAGCTCGATGATGTCGACATGCCCGATCGCGTGCCGGCGTTCGAGTTCGTAGCGCTGGTTGCGGGCGTGCATGAAGCTCGTCATCACGACGTCGAGCGGTGAGCGCACGGGGTGGTCGCCGACGCCCGCGCTGACGTTCAGCACGAACACGCGATCCACCGGACCCGAGAGAGCATGCCAGAGCGGCACGTTGTTCACGACGCCGCCGTCGACCAGTCGCCGTCCGGCGTGCACCACGATGGGGAAGACGCCGGGGAGCGCGGTGCTCGCGAGCAGCGCGGGCTTCAGTGGTCCGTGCGCGAGGACGACTTCCTCGCCGGTATCGAGGTCGGTCGCGATCACGCGCAACGGGATCTCGAGGTCGGAGAACGAACGGGCCGGAGTCGAGTGGTGGATCAACGCGGCGAGGCCGTCGTTGTCGAACAAATGGGTGCCGCGGCGCACGACGTTCCACGCGCGGTGGATTCGCCCGCCGGGAAAGACGTGATCGGCCTGGAGCTGTTCCCAGACGGCCGCGAGCTGCGCGACACCCGTGAGATTGGGCGCGTAGGCGACCGCCGCCCCGTTGAGTGCACCCGCCGAGGTCCCGATCACGACGTCCGGCACGATGCCTCGCTCGAGGAGCGCGCGCAGCATCCCGACCTGACTCACGCCCTGGTTGCCGCCGCCCGACAGAACGAACGCGGTGCGCGGTCGCGGCGGCGCCGGGACGCGGGGCGCCCGGTGACCGGCCGGGAAGAGCAGCCTCGTTCCCATGGTCGGTTCATCGACCGGTTCGCGCCGTCGCTTGTGTGGGATCGCGG
>JALYLU010000082.1:0-7385 GCA_030774075.1 Actinomycetota bacterium
GATCGAGGAGACGAGCGTCGACGTCGTGACGCTCAGCGAGCTGCACTATTCGAAGGCCACGGCGCGTCCGATCCGGATGGTGCTCGCGGTCGGTGGCGATTCACCCTGGCAGTCAGTGGCCGAACTTCCGCCCGACGTGCGCGTGCACACCGAGTACCCCGAGCTCACCCGGCGGTTCTTGGAGAAGAACGGCGTCCACGCGCGCGTGACGCTGTCATACGGCGCAACCGAGGCGAAGATCCCCGAGATCGCCGACGCGGTCGTCGAGATCACCGAGACGGGCCGGGCGCTACGCGCCGCAGGTTTGCGGGTGCTCGACACGATCCTGGTCTCGTACACCGAGCTCATCGCGAATCCCATCGCCTACGCCGACAACGACAAGCGCCGGGCCATGGAGCAGCTGCAGACGCTTCTGCTCGGCGCACTCGAGGCCCGTGGGCGCGTGCTCGTCAAGCTCAACGTCGACGAGGCGAACCTCGCGGCGGTGATCGGCCTGCTTCCGGCGCTCAAGTCGCCGACCGTGTCGAAGCTCTACGGCGAGGATGGTTACGCGGTCGAGACGGTCGTCGCGAAGAGCGACATCAACATCTTGATTCCCGCGTTGAAGGATCACGGCGCCAGCGGCATCCTCGAGTTGCCCATCGGCAAGATCGTCCAGTGAGACGAGAGGGCACGGTCGCGCGCTTCGACAGCGAGCGCGGCCTGGGCGAGATCACCGGCGCCGACGGAGCGACGTACCCGTTCCATTCCACGGTGATCGCCGACGGCAGCCGCACGATCGCGGTCGGCACCGCGGTCGAGTTCGAGGTGGTCGCGGGACATCTCGGCCGCTGGGAAGCATCCGAGATCGTCGCTGCCTGAGCATCAGCCCCGAGCGTCAGTAAGGCGCGATTACGCCTGCGCGTCGGCGATCTCGACGTAGAGCATCTGCGCCTGCAGCAACGCGTCGCGCAGCATCGGCTCGCCGTCACCGAGTCGGTCGATCAGCCCGTCGACGAGCGCCGCGAGCGCGTCGATCGCGAGCCCCGCGGCCGCGAGATCGGGTGCCGGGCGCACGCCCTGCTCGTCGGGCGGCGTGACGACGCCGAGATGAACGAGCGCGAGCTGCCAGATGCCGATCGCATGGTTGACGATGACGTCGGCGACCGGTGTCGCGGCGAGTCGCTCGTGCAACTCGCGCACCGCCTCCAGCTCCTCGGCCGTCGGGGCCGGCGACGACTCGCCGGTCGGCCCGGTGGGCGCGCCGTCCGGGGTCGAGGAGGGTTCACGGGGGTCGCCGCTCCCAGGTGTCCACAGTTCGCTCACGCTCGACTATCCTCCCGCGTCGACAATCGAGGGAAGTGGGACGCTACCCAAAAGGACAGGGTCCCCGCCCGACTGGCCCGATCTTCGTGGTCGTGGTCACGTCGGGTCCGTTGTGAGGAGCCGAGCGACGTTCGGCGCGACGGTGGACGCTTCCCAAAGCTCCGCCGTCGTTTCGCGAGGGCGGCCGAACGACACGAGGTGATGCCGCACTGGCCACAGACGACGCCCGCATCAACGATCGCATTCGCGCTCGCCAGGTTCGCCTCATCGGCGCCGACGGCTCGCAGCTGGGAGTGAGAAGTCTCCCGGACGCGCTCGCCATCGCCCGAGAGTCCGGTCTCGACCTCGTCGAGGTCGCAGCCAACGCCGAACCACCGGTCTGCAAGATCATGGACTTCGGCAAGTACAAGTACGAGCAGGACCAGCGGCGCAAGGAATCGCGAAAACGAGCGTCGAACGTCGTCATCAAAGAGATGAAGTTCCGCCCGAAGATCGACTCGCACGACTACGACACCAAGATGAAGCATGTGGAGCGCTTTCTCGAGGAGGGGTCGAAGGTCAAGCTGACGATCATGTTCCGGGGCCGTGAGATGGCCCACCCCGAGCTGGGACGGCGGATTCTCGAAAAGGTCGCCGAGCGGGTCGCCGAGATCGCGGTGGTCGAGTCGGCGCCCAAGCAGGACGGCCGCAACATGGTGATGGTGCTCAATCCGATTCGCAAGCCGAAGACGAAACCGGCCGCCCAGGCCGCGAACGTCTGAACGACCGACAGGAACTCCGACAATGCCGAAGATGAGGACGCACCGCGGCGCGGCCAAGCGCTTCAAGATCACCGGAACCGGCAAGATCCTGCGCCGCAAGGCGTACCGGGACCACCTGCTCGAGCACAAGCCGACGCGGCGGACGCGCCGGCTCGGCCGCGCGGCCGAGGTCACCGGCGGCGACAAGAAGCGCGTCAAACGAATGCTGGGGAGGTAGTCCGATGGCTCGGGTGAAGCGTTCTGTCAGCGGTAGGAAGCATCGCCGCGCGATCCTCGAAGAGGCGCAGGGCTACACCGGTGCGCGCAGCCGTCACTTCCGCAAGGCGAACGAGCAGGTTATGCACTCGCTTCGCTACGCGTACCGCGACCGGCGGGCGCGCAAGGGCGAGTTCCGGCGGCTCTGGATCGTCCGGATCAATGCCGCGTGTCGCGAGCACGACATGTCGTACTCTCGTTTCATGGCGGGGTTGAAGGCCGCGGAGGTCGACGTCGACCGCAAGATGCTCGCCGACCTCGCGGTGCGCGAACCGGCGGCCTTCTCCGCGCTGGTCGAGACCGCTCGCGGTGCCCTCGACGCGGCCTGAGCAATTCGCGACGAAGGCGGAGATCAAGCGCCTGAAGGCGCTGCTACGCGAGCGGCGGACACGCGACGCCGAGGGAGTCTTCGTGTGCGAAGGACCGCGCGTGATCGCGGCCGCGCTCGATCACGGCGTCGAATTGCTCGAGTGCTACGTCGGGGTCGATGCCACGGCCGACATGCGCGCCGTTGCCGAGCGGGTCGCGGCAACGGGTGTCGTCCTGCGCGGGCTCGACACCTACGCCGGGGCGCGGGTGGGCGACACGACGACCCCGCAACCCGTCTTCGCGATCGCCGCGATGCAACGGCTCGGTACCGAGTCGCTCCACGGGATCGATCTCGCGCTCGTCGCAACCCGGCTCGGCGATCCCGGGAACGCGGGCACGCTCATGCGTAGCGCCGCGGCGGCCGGGGCGCAGGTAATCGTCCTCGGGAAGGGATCGGTCGATGCCTACAATCCGAAGGTCGTGCGCGCCTCGGCCGGCGCGTGTTTCGCAGTTCGCATCGTGGAGGGTGGACCTGCAATGGAGATCCTCGAGGCGCTCGGTGCCCACGGCGTGTCGTGCCTGGGCGCGACCGCCACGGGGGGCACGGCTCCCGAGGCCTTCGATCTGCGCGCTCCGACCGCGTTCGTCCTCGGTCACGAGACGCAAGGCATTGACCCCGGGCTTCCGCTCGACGGCGCGGTGACGATCCCGATGGCGGCCGGGGAGTCGCTCAATGTTGCGATGGCCGGCACCGCACTGCTCTTCGAGGCGGCGCGCCAACGGCGGGCACCGCGGTGACCGCGGCAATCGACCTCGTCGAACGGGCGGCGTCCGTCGCCCGTGAGGGTTCCGACGCGTTCTTGCGCGCCGCCGCCCTCGACGACCTCGCCGAGGCCGAGCGGCGCTTCCTCGGCAAGTCGTCGGCGCTGAACGAGATCCGCGAGGCGATCAAGAGTGTCGAGGGCTCCGAGCGCGCCCTCGTGGGTAAAGCGCTGTCGGGGGCGCGCGCGGAGCTCGAAGCCGCGTACGCGGCACGGCTCGAGGTGCTCGACGCGCAAGCCGCCACGCTCTCGGCGACGCGCGACCGTCTCGACGCGACGCTCGGACCGCGCGAATACGTCCGCGGCCACCTGCATCCCGTCACGCGTATCTGGCGCGAGCTCGAGGACGTGTTCGTCGGTCTCGGATACAAGGTCGCGGAGGGGCCGGAGGTCGAGCTCGACTGGTACAATTTCGAGGCGCTCAATTTCCCGCCTGGTCATCCGGCGCGCGCCATGCAGGACACCCTGTACGTTCGTCTCGGCGCGCGCGAGTCCGTGCTCCTGCGTACGCACACGTCGCCGGTCCAGGTCCGCACGATGGAATCCCAACCTCCGCCGATCTACGTGGTCGCGCCCGGACGCGCCTTCCGCCGAGACACGCTCGACGCCCGGCACTCGCCCGTGTTCCACCAGATCGAAGGCCTCGCGGTCGACGAGGGCATCACGCTCGGCGACCTGCTCGGCACGATCGAGGCGTTCATCCACGCTCTGTTCGGTTCCGACATCGAGGCGCGCTTCCTCCCCTCGTTCTTCCCGTTCACCGAGCCGTCGGTCGAGTTCGCGATGTCGTGCGTGTTCTGCCGAGGTGCCGGTTGCACGGTGTGCTCGCGCACCGGATGGGTCGAGCTCGGCGGCGCGGGCATGGTCGACCCGAACGTGTTCATCGCCGTCGGCATCGATCCCGAGGTGTACACAGGTTTCGCGTTCGGCTTCGGCATCGACCGCCTCGTCCAGCTCCTGTACGGCGTCGACCACATCAAGAACTTGTGGGACGGCGACGTGCGATTCGCCCGTCAGTTCTGAGGACCGGTCTTGCGCGCTCCGCTGTCATGGATTCGTGAGTTCACGCCGCTCGCGGCCCCACCGGCCGAGATTGCCGACGCCCTGAACCAGCTCGGGCTCGAAGTCGAGGCCATCGACGAGCCGGGACGCGACGTGAACGGCGTCGTCGTCGCCCGCATCCTCGACGTCGTTCCGCATCCGGATGCCGACCGGATCCGGCTCGCCGACGTCGATTTCGGTGACGGCCAGGTACGAGTGGTCTGCGGCGCGCCCAACATCGAACCGGGGATGGTGGTGCCGTTCGCCCGGGCCGGCGCGACGCTGCCCGGCGACTTCACAATCGAGCGCCGGAAGATCCGGGGCGTCGTGTCGGAGGGGATGCTGTGCTCGACGCGCGAGCTCGGCCTCGGCGACGACCACGGCGGCATCCTCGAGTTGCCGGCCGACGCGCCGCTGGGCACCGACGTGCGCGAGGTACTCGGCCTCGACGACGTCGTGTTCGACCTGTCGATCACACCGAACCGCCCCGATGCGATGGGGATCGTGGGCGTAGCTCGCGAGCTCGCCGCGCACTTCGGGCTGCCGTTCAGCGTCGACGAGCACGAGCCGGTACCGACCTGCGACGAGGTGGCGGGCGCGCGCGTGGTCGTCGAAGCGTCCGATCGTTGTCCGCGCTTCGTCGCGGTCGCGGCGCGGGTGGTCATGCGCGACTCGCCGCAGTGGATGCAACGGCGATTGACGCTCGCCGGGATGCGACCGATCAGCAACGTCGTCGACGTCACGAACTACGTGATGCTCGAGCGTTGCCGTCCCCTCCACGCCTTCGACCTCGGCCGGCTCGCGGGCCGCGGCATCGTCGTGCGGCTCGCGCGCGACGGCGAGAAGATGACGACGCTCGACGGTGTCGAACGCACCTTCACCAACGCCGATCTCCTGATCTGCGACGCGGAGCGCACGCCCCAAGGAATTGCCGGGATCATGGGCGGCTCGGCGGCCGAGGTATCCGACACCACCACGGAGATCCTCCTCGAGTCGGCGTACTTCGAGCCGAGCGGCATCGCGCGTACGTCGAAGCGGCTCGGTTTGCGCTCCGAGGCAAGCGCGCGGTTCGAGCGGGGAGTCGACCCGAACAACACCGGCACCGGTGCCGCACGCGCCATGGAGCTGTTCACGCTCGTGGCGGACGCGGTGCCGGCCGCGGGAGCGATCGATATCTATCCGCAGCCCATCGAACGGGCGCGTATCACTCTGCGCACCGAGCGGGTCAACCGGTTGCTCGGCACCGCGTTGTCGGGCGACGAGATCTCGGCCTACCTCACGCCGCTCGGGATCGAGATGCATGGCAATGAGGCGTCGGTTCCGACGTTCCGGCCCGACCTGGAGCGCGAGATCGATCTCGTCGAGGAAGTCGCGCGCCGCGTCGGCCTCGACCGGATCGCGCGCACGGTGCCGTCGAATCCGGAGAAGGTCGGGGGACTCAGCCCGCGCCAGCGCGACCGGCGCACGATCGCGGATGTGCTCATCGGCGCGGGCTTCGACGAGGTCTACACGCTCCCGTTGCTCGCACCCGCCGACCTGTCGAGTGCAGGTCTGCGGCCCGACGGAGTGATCGAGGTCGAGAACCCGCTCCGGGCCGAGGAATCGATCCTGCGCCCGGCCATCCTTCCCGGGCTGCTGCGCGCGGTCGCGTACAACACCGCCCATGGCGACCCCGACGTCGCGCTGTTCGAGAGCGGCACGACGTTTGCGCCACCCCGCGACGGCGAGCAGCTGCCGGACGAGCACCGGTCGCTCGCGTTCGCGCGCGCGCACCACATCCGGCGCGCGCCGCACGAGCCGGACCGTCCGGTCGACGTGTACGACGCGACCGCCGCGCTCACCGCGCTCGTGCAGGAGCTCCGGGTCGCCGATCTTCGGCTCGAGGCCGCGAGCGTCGACGGGTTGCATCCGACGCGCGCGGCCCGGGTTCTCGTCGACGGACGTCGGATCGGGGTCGTCGGTGAGGTCGCGGCCGCGGTGATCGACGCGCTCTCACTGGTCGCGCCTGTCGTCGCCTGTGAGCTGGATGTCGACGCCCTCCTGGCCGGCGAGCGGACCGAGCGGCTGGCGCGGCCGGTGTCGCGCTTCCCGGCTTCGAGCGTCGATCTCGCGTTCGTTGTCGACGACCACGTCCCCGCGGCGGCGCTGCAGACCACTCTCGTCAATGCGGGCGGTGAACTCCTCGAGCACGTCGCGCTGTTCGACGTCTTCCGTTCGGAGGCGCTCGGACCCGACAAGGTCAGCCTCGCGTTCGGGCTGCGGTTTCGGGCGCTCGACCGAACGCTCACCGACGACGAGGTGAGCGCGCTGCGGCAGAAGTGCATCGACGCCGTCGTCTCGGCCCACGGCGCCGAGCTGCGAAGCTGAGTGGTGTTCACGCACCGGATCCGCGTCCGGTACGCGGAGATCGACGGGCAGGGCGTGGTCTTCAACGCGCACTGGCTGACGTATTTCGACGACTCGTGCACGCGCTTCATGGAGTCACTCGGTTTCGGGGCCGAGTTCTGGACGATCGAGTTCGACGTCATGCTCGTGCGCGCCGAGTTGGAATGGAAGGGCCCCGCTCGCTTCGACGAGTGGGTCGACATCGACGTCGCACCGGTGCGGCTCGGGACGAAGTCGTTTGATCTGGCGTACCGCGCGAGCGTCGGCGGCCGCTCCGCGTGCGACGCGACCATCACCTATGTCGCGGTCGAGCCCGGGAAGAACACGTCGATACCGATCCCCGACAAGGTTCGGACCGCCCTGGAGACTCGCGTCGCCTAACCGCCTTGGAGTCATTTGGCCCGCGGTGGACATTCTTGGGACCGCCAATGCCCCGTGAGGGCATTTCTCGTCCCATGAGCAGCTATTGCTGGCCGGACCGCCGTGCAGTCCCTACAACCGCGGTACG
>JALYLU010000082.1:7395-11951 GCA_030774075.1 Actinomycetota bacterium
ATCTCGATGCGCGCGTCGACCGTGTCGCCTGCGAGCACGATTCCGACGAAGCGCATCTCGATCTCGCCGTGCTCGAGGAACTCTTCGCCCCACGCGTCGAGCAACGCGCCGTACGCGGGCCCGGCCGCTTGCACGCCCTGCGCGACGAGCCCGGGCAGCTGAAGGTCTGCGGACATCGCCGCATCGGAGTGATAGTTGCCGCGCCGCGAGTAGGCGCGTACGAGGTCCTCGCTGATCGTCAGCGAGCGCGTGTGCTGCTGCGTCACGGTTTGGCTCCGAGCGTGGCCGCGGGCGTGAACGACACGGCGGAGGTCCATACCGGGTCGTCGGGCGAGTCGGCGGTGACGACCGTCGTCTCCACGTCGACGTAGGTCCGGCCGCGCTTCTCGTAGCGCTGCGCGACGACGCCCGTCGTGACGAGGTCGACTCCCGCCGCAACCCGCCGGTGGCATCGCAGATTCTGCCGGGTCTGGATCATCGCCTCCGGGCACACCTGGGAGAAGCACAGGACGGTGAGGTTTGCGGCAATGGGCGGGTAGAGCGCGCCGGCGGCCAGCGCGGGGTGATCGACACCCGCCGCCCGCCAGTAGCGCTCGTTCGCCGCCCTCGAGACGGTCAGGCGCAGTGGTCCGAGGACGCTCCCGGGCGTCAGTTCGGAAAACGATCTCATCCTCTATGCACCCGCGTGTATTATATGCGCCATGGCGTATCGAGCTGCCGTCGTCGGCGCGTCAGGCTATACGGGGGCAGAAGCGCTCCGGCTTCTCGCCGGCCACCCCGAGATCGAGGTCGTCCACGTCACGGCCGCGTCGAACGCGGGGGCACGAGTCGCCGACCTGTATCCCGCACTGACCCCCGCGTACGGCGACGCCGTGCTCGCGCCGCTCGACGTCGCCGACCTCAGAGGTCTCGATCTCGTTTTCTGCATGCTGCCGCACGGCACGAGTCAGGACCTGTTGCCGGGCCTGCTCGACGACGTGTCCCACGTGATCGACCTCGGCGCCGACTTTCGGCTCCCGCCGGAGGCGTACGCGCGGTGGTACGGCGAGGTGCACCGCGCGCCCGAGGTCGTGGGTCGCTTCGCGTACGGGCTCGTCGAGCTGTATCGGGAGGAACTCGGCAGCCATGCGCACGTCGCGTCACCCGGCTGCTATCCCACTGCGGTGAGCCTGGCCTGCGCGCCGTTGCTCGCATTGGGTCTTGTCGAGCCGCGCGTCATCGCCGACGCGGTGTCGGGGATCTCGGGCGCGGGGCGCGGGTTGAAGACGACGAGCTTGTTCGCGGAGGCGAACGAGAACGTCTCTGCGTACGGACTGCTGACGCACCGTCACACCGCGGAGATGGAACAGGCGTTGTCGAAGGTCGCGCGGCGGTCGGTCGATGTGTTGTTCACGCCGCACCTCGTCCCTACGACGCGCGGGATCCTCGCCACCTGTTACGCACGCCCGCAGGCCGAGGGACTGTCGACGGCACGTCTGCTTGAGCACTACCGCGAGTTCTACGCGGACGACCCGTGTGTGGTCGTGGTCGACGAGCCGTCCGGCACCAAGGCGACCTACGGGGCGAACATCCTGCACGTCACGGTTCGCTTCGACGAACGAACCGACACGGTGATCGCGATCGCGGCGGAGGACAATCTCGTGAAGGGCGCGTCGGGGCAGATGATCCAGGCCGCGAACGTCCTCCTCGGCCTGCCCGAGGCGACGGGCCTCCCGCTCGTCGGGATCCAGCCATGACGTCGGGGGTGACGGCAGCTCCCGGATTCATCGCCGGCGGGATCGCCTGTGGGATCAAGCCGTCGGGAGACCCCGATCTCGCGATGGTCGCGACCGGCGATGCGGCGGCCATTACCGCGGCGGGCGTCTTCACCACCAACCTCGCGCAAGCCGCACCGGTCCAGGTGTCGCGTCGTCACCTTGCGAACGGGCGCGCGTCGGCGGTCGTGTTGAGCTCGGGCAACGCGAACGCGGCGACCGGCGAGCCCGGCCGGCGCGACGCCGCGCGCATGTGCGAGCTTGCCGCGCAGGGCCGCGGGCTCGCGGCCGACGACGTGCTGGTGTGCTCGACGGGCCTCATCGGCATCCCGATGCCGATGGACGCGCTCGAGGTCGGTATCCCGAAGCTCTGCGGCGAGCTCACGGCCGACGGCGGCGAGCGGGCGGCGCGAGCGATCATGACCACAGACACGATGGCGAAAGAGGCCGTCGCGCTCGCCGGGACCGCGACTGTTGGCGGGATGGCGAAAGGCGCCGCAATGCTCTCGCCCGCGATGGCCACGATGCTCGCCGTCGTCACCACCGATGCCGAAGTCGATCACGCCACGCTTCAGCTCGCGCTCGCGCAGGCGGTGAGCGAGAGCTTCGACTGCCTGTCGGTCGACGGGTGCCGTTCCACGAACGACACCGTGCTGGTGCTCGCCAACGGGCGAGCGGGCGCGGTCGACCCGCACGTGCTCACCGGCGCGCTGACCGAGGTGTGCGGCTCACTCGCCGAGCAGATGGCACGTGACGCCGAAGGCGCGACCAAGTTCGTCCGCGTCCGGGTCGTGGGCGCCCGCTCCGGGACCGACGCGCGGATCGCGGCCCGAGCAGTCGCGAACAGTCAGCTCGTGCAGTGCTCGCTGAACGGCAGCGATCCGTACTGGGGTCGCGTGCTCTCGGAGCTCGGCGCCAGCGGCGCGTACCTCGATCCCGAGGGGGTCGACGTCTCCTACAACGGCGTCGCGGTGTGCCGTGACGGCGTCGCATGCGCGTACGACGAGGGCGCGCTCACGCGCGCGCTCGCGGCCCACGACGTCGAGATCCGGTGCGACCTGCGGCAGGCGCACGGAGAGGCCACCGTGCTCACCACCGACCTCTCCCACGCCTACATCGACGAGAACCGGCGTACGTCGTGACCGGGGTCAGCGACTTCGCAACTCGCGGGAAGGTCGCCGGCGTGAAGGATGCCGGTGACAAGGCGCACATCCTGGCCGAGGCGTTGCCGTACATCCGGGAGTTCTCCGGCAAGATCGTCGTAATCAAGTACGGCGGTCACGCGATGGAGAACGCCGAGCTCGCCGAGCTGTTCGCAACCGACGTCGTGCTCATGCGGCTCGTCGGAATGAACCCGGTCGTCGTTCACGGCGGCGGCCCGCAGATCACCGACCTGATGCGCCGTCTCGGGAAGGAGCCCGAGTTCGTCGACGGCCGCCGGGTCACCGACGCCGAGACCGTCGACATCGTGCGGATGGCGCTCGTCGGCAAGGTCAACCGGGAGATCGTCGCGACGGTGAACCGGCTCGGGTCGTACGCCGTCGGAATGTCGGGCGAGGACGCGGGACTCATCCGCGTCGACCAGCGCGATCCGCGGCTCGGCTTCGTCGGCGACGTTCGCTCGATCGACCCGACCATGGTGCTGCGACTGTTGCGAGAGGAGCTGATCCCGGTCATCGCGACGATCGGGGTCGACGACACCGGTCAGGCGTACAACATCAACGCCGACACGGTGGCCGGCGCCATTGCCGAGGCGCTCGATGCGGAGAAGCTCGTCTACCTCACCGACGTCGCCGGCGTGTACGGCGACTGGCCCGACGATTCGTCGTTGATCTCGCGCGTCGATGTCGACGGTCTCGAGAAGCTGATCGCCGACGGCAAGGCGTCGAAAGGCATGATCCCCAAGCTCGAGTCGTGCGTGTCCGCGCTGCGGAACGGCGTGCGGCGCGCGCACATCCTCGACGGCCGCCTGCCGCACGCGCTGCTGCTCGAGTTCTTCACCCGGGAGGGCGTCGGAACCATGGTGCATTCATGAGCACGCTGACCGAGCTGCAGGCACTCGACGCCGAGAACGTGATGC
Source organism: Actinomycetota bacterium (assembly GCA_030774075.1). Taxonomy (GTDB): domain Bacteria; phylum Actinomycetota; class Acidimicrobiia; order IMCC26256; family PALSA-610; genus PALSA-610. The sequence continues at coordinate 11,230 of JALYLU010000082.1, forward strand.
AGACGTACGGCCGGTTGCCGGTCGCGTTCGTGCGCGGCGAAGGCACGAAGCTCTGGGACAGCGAGGGCAAGGAATATCTCGACTTTCTCACGGGTCTCGCGGTGACGTCGCTCGGACACTCCCACCCTGATGTCGCGGCCGCGATCGCCGATCAGGCGCGGACACTGCTACACGTCTCGAATCTCTACTACAACGACGTGCAGCCGAAGGTGGCCGCGCGGTTGAACGCGCTGCTGGGCGGCGGCGGGCAGGTGTTCTTCTGCAACTCGGGCGCGGAGGCGAACGAATGCGCCATCAAGCTCGCCCGGCGCCACGGCCAGCGCAACGGCGGACCCGGCCGCTTCCATGTGATCAGCGCGTACGGGTCGTTCCACGGCCGCACGCTGACGACCCTCGCCGCGACCGGTCAGCCGCAAAAGCAGGAGACGTTCCAGCCCCTGCCGGAGGGATTCCGTCAGGTGTCGTTCGACGATCTCGACGCCCTGGCCGCCGCGATGGACGACCGCGTCGCGGCCGTGCTGCTCGAACCGGTGCAAGGCGAGGGCGGCGTGAACCCGGCATCGAGCGAGTACTTGCACGGCGTGCGCGAGCTGTGCGACGAGCGCGAGGCGCTACTGATCATCGACGAGGTGCAGACCGGGCTGGGTCGCACGGGCCGGTGGTTCGGATTCGAGCACTCGGGCGTGCGGCCCGATGTCGTGACGATGGCGAAGGCGCTGGGC
>JALYLU010000083.1 GCA_030774075.1 Actinomycetota bacterium
AAGGCACGGGGGAGGTCGTGGGCGGGCCGTTCGCGGCACCGGCCGCCGCGCTCGTCGATCGTGAGGTGTGACCACTTCGGACCAGCGCGACGGTCGCCACGACCAGCGCGGTGACCGCGATCACCGTTCGGAGATCGGGCAGATGTGTTCCTGCCGTCCCTGCGATCACCCGCGCCTTGAAGACGAGAAGGGCGACGAGGGTGGTTGCGACGATTCCGGCGACGACGCCGGCGGCGAAGGTCACGATCGCATTCTTACCGGGAGACGCAGGCGGAGCCGACCGAAGGGGAGGCGTACCCGAAGTCGACCAATAGACGCGCTATCCCGGGGCGATCGTCCAGGCTCCGTCGGCGGTGACCGCGATGAAGATCGGCCCGCGCGGGAGCAACACCGCGCCGCGGTACGCGCCGGTGGCGCGCGCCAGCAGCTTCGGCCCGTCGGCGCCGTAGGTGGTGACGTTGAACCGAGCGTGTCCGGCGTACGTGACTCGAGCCTTCGTCGCCTTGCCGAGGTAGGAGAGGACCGAGTCGCCCTTGCCCGCGACGCCGGCGCCGTATCCGTGCGCGAGCCGCGCGTCGGCGATGTCGAGATGCCAGCGGCCCGTGGACTCGACCTTGAGCCCGACGGTCGGAAGTGCGCAGTCATCGACGAACCCCACGGCGAACGTCCCGTCGTACGCACCGAGTGCGCTCGCGAGAACCTGCGTGTCCTTCCCCGACGCGTCGATACCGCGCACGACGAAGGTGCCCGAGCCCGCGCGGTGCGCGTGCACGATCAGCGGGAGCGACAGGTTGGCCGGGAGCCCGACGTTTCGCTCGCCGGAACCGTCGACGGGCACGACCGTCGTGTCGGGTGCTCCGGACGTCGGCGCCGCGCCGCCCGTCGAGCACGGCGCCGAGGTCGGCGTCGACGCGGCAAGACCACCACTCCCCGAGCACGCAGTCGCGGCGATCAAAATCATCAGCGCGGCGGCGACGCTCGCTACAGCTCCCTGCGGACCTGCCGTGCGCTCTGCAGGCTCGGCAGACCGGTTCACCGCGCCAGCATAGGAACCGGCCGATCAGGATCACCTTCAACCCCGAACTTTCTCGCGCGCTCCGTAGTTGGTATGTTCTGTCCGCGCCCTGGATCTGGGCGCGAGGTCGGCCCGGGGTTTGGGCTGGGGGCGGGATATGCGGCGAGTGTTGGGACGACTTCTGGTAATTTCCGCCGCGGTATTGCCGCTGAGCGTGGTGTTGTGGGGTCAGTCTGCCGAAGGCGCGGGTGTGGGTCCTCTCGTTGTGAAGTGCGGGCGCTTCAAGGGCGCAATGGACGTGACGCCGGGCCTCTCCAACACGCCGACCAACCAGACGATCGTGGCACACGGTCGCGTCGACAGCTGCCACGAGGCGGGAGGGGAAGGGAACTTCAGCGCCACCCTGAGGTTGACCGGCGCGACCTGCGCCTCGCGTCGCTTCGAGGGAACGCAGGGAGAGGCGCAGTTCGCGTGGGCCGACGGCCAAACGTCGACCGCGTCCCTGACGCTCGTGCCGTCATCGGTGAACCCCAGAAAGGCCGAGGTGTTCGGCACCATCACGAGTGGTGCGTTTACCGGGACGGTCCTGCGCTCAGGGGTGCGGATGACCGACACGGCCAAGGGGTCGGGTCCGGCTTGCGGTCCGACCAACCTGCTCAAGCAGATCGACTTCACGAATTACCACTGCTTGATGCTGTACAAGCCGAGGACCACGACCACGACCACAGTTCGCCACACCTCGACCTGGGTACCGCCCGCGACGACGCGCAACACGGCGGCCCTCGCACGGCAGGTCAGCAGTGGCGGCGGAACGGCTGAGCCGTCCGGTTCGATCGGCAGCCTCGCGTTGACCGGGAGCAACTCCGGCGGCGCGCTTGTCGGTCTCGGGTCGCTCATCGTCGGCGGCGCCATCTGCGCCCTCGGCGGGCACGGACGACGTCGAGACCTCTCGCGGACGACGCGGCGCCGACGTCTCCGACGACGCCGCGCGCGCCCGTGGTTGTACGTCACGATGCCGGTCGATCCCATCTGAGCGAACGCCGCGAGCGGTCGGTGACAGTGGCGATCGGTCAGGCTGCTCGTGAGCGACGTCAGCGACGTCGGCGCCACCACGGCTCCGGCGCGCTGCGCCGGGCGCTCAGTTTCTCGGCGTAGAGCACTGCTTCGCTGCGCACGTGCGGGGGGACTGCGGTCGTCGCGGTCTGGCGCTCGTAGGTCGCCGGTCTTGGAGGCGGCTCCCCGGGACTCGCTGCGGGGCCGAGCGTGGTTACGAGCGTCTGCAGTGCCAGGTCAGCGCGCTCGAGGGCGCGGCCGCGTTCCTCGGCGATTGCGCGCCACTTTTCGACCTCCGCGCGCAGGAGCGTCAGCTCCGCCGCGGCGACGGCTTCGGCCAGCTCGGTACGGAGTCGCGCGAACCGGTCGGTCCCGATGAGGGTCGCAGCGGTCAGTGGCGACGACGTGATGACCGGTAGCACGAGCTCCCGCTCGACCGGGCGCGCGAGGTCGAGGGGACCGAGGCCCGCGGCTTCCAGATCGCCGACGGGGATTCGCCAGACGCGCGCGTTTGGTCGATCGCAATCGGTGTCTTTGTAAGCGCCCGGGAAAACGCCCGCCGCGAGTCGTCGCCGGATCGAGCGGCTGTTGATTCCCGTCGCGCTCTCCGCCTCGCGAATGGTGAGGGCGTGTGCGACCGGCTCGATCGGTTGGTTGCTCGGGTTCGTGGGGATCATCGCGGGTCTACCTTGCTCGCGAGTGCGCCCCCGACTCGCGTCGGCGTCGCCACGGAAGGCGGGGCCGCCAGCCGAGGTCATTCGCCACGAGACCGAGTGCGAATAACACGAGGGGGGTGACGAGGAGCGCGACGAACAGGGCGTTCGGGTGATGCGTAAGCGCGGATTTGCCGAGGTTGAAGAGCGGTCCGGGCGCGAGCACCTTGGGCGGCGCCTTCCGCGGCGCGCCAAAGTTGAACGGCGAGAAGTACAGCGGTGGCGCGCTGTTCCTCGCATTGGCAACGGTCGTCGTAGTCGTGGTCGCCGCCGCGGCGTCGGACTGCGCGTGCTTGTTCGTCCGACGTTTGGGCGGCAGCCTCTTTGCGGTTTCGACGGTCGGCGGCTTGTGGCGCGTGACACCCAACCGCGACGGCGCGACCGACGTCGGCGTTGACCGCGGGGTCGACGCGAAAGGACGCGTCGTCGCGGTGGTTGTCGAGCTCACGGGCGGTATACCCGCGGCGATTGTCAGCGTCGACACGACGGCTGGGCTCGGCTCGAAGGCGAGCACGTTCGGGTCGAGCGCGACGCCGAGTGAGTCTGTCGTCGGGCCGGTTGCCGAAGCATCGCCCGCGATCGTCGTCGACGTCGTGGTGGTTGCGGTCGTTGTCGTTGTCGTTGTCGTTGTGTCCGTTGTGTCCGTTGTGGCGGTCGCGGTAGTCGTCGTCGTCGGAATGGTCGAGGTCGTTGAATCCGCAGGCACGGTCGTGCTCGTCGTCGTGGTCGTTGCCTTCGGTCGGATCGGCAGTGACAACGCACCGTTCAGGCCGCTCTCGTCGCCCGCGCATTGCTTCGTCCCGTCGGGGATCGCACCCACGTCGAGGTCGTCGTCGACCAGCCTCGCGGTGCGGCTGGTCGGATCTTCATGTGCCAGCCGTGCCAGCCGCGTGCCGCCGACCGTCGCAGTCGAAAGGTGCACCGCGAAGGGCCCGACCGGGCAGTCGAGCATGTACGGCGCGGCCGCGTCGCGCGCGGGCTTCTGCCGCGACCACAAGAGCTCCAGTGACCCACCGAGGGTGGCCGTGCCGGTGGTCGTGTCGACGGTCCCGGCGAAGTCGCTCGTGGCCGCGGCTCGCACCGTGAACCGCCCGAACGCGGGGCCGGGCGTCTCGACCGACACGTCGACGAGCGCGAATGCGAGACGGTCGCGCGGGATCGTGAAGGTTCCGTCGGACGCGATCCCAAGGGTGATCGGGAAGGGCGTCGTGAAGGTCGCGACGTCGGTCGTTCTGGTCAGCATCGCCACGTTCAGTGAGATACGCACCGGCAGACGACCCACCGGATCGGCGCCGGCTCGCGAGAAGCACGTCGGCCCGACGACCCCGATGACGACCGCGTAGTACGCGATGACGGCAACCAAGCGGCGTCGAGAACCTCCACCTCCCAACACGCCGGCGCCCCCTCGTCCTCCTGACCGGGTCAGAGTTCAGGATAGATCAGGGCGGGGTGCGAATCACCAAGGCGGGGATGGAAAGTGACCTCTCTTCCGACGCGGTACGGACGAAGGCCGCGAATCGTCAGGACTGCCGTGATCTCGGGTCGACTCCACGCTCCGCTTCCGTTCGGTCGCTGCGCTGTCGTCTCACCCGCGTGCGGCGTCGTCCGCGAACGCGAGAATCGCACTCACCGCAACGATCACGGCGACCACCAGCGCGACGAGCACCCAGAGTCGGCCGTTGTCGGACGACTTCGTCGCCTTGGTCGTGCGCGGCGCAGTCGTCGTGCTCGGCGCCGATCCCGCCGGCGGCTGGCAAGAACTGGCAAACCCCTGCGCACATCAACGACCTCCAGGGTGAAGGCGTCGCGACCTTGCGGCTGCGCGAGGGCGGGCTCGGAACAACAACGAGGCCCTGAGGCGCTCGCGCGCCTCAGGGCCCCGTGAGATGCCGGCCAGTTGCCCGGCTACGGACGGGTCAAGCCGCGGCGCCGGCGCGAGGCGAGCGCGAGGCCACCGCCAACCAGTGCGACACCGAACGCCGCGATCGGCCAGTCGGAACCACCCGTACGGGGCAATGTGCTCGGGGCCACGGTCGAAGCGGGCGCAGCAGTCGTCGGCGTCGTCGTGGTGGGTGCGGTCGTGGTGGTCGGGACGACTGCGCCGGGCGGGAAGACCTTCATCGTCACGACGAGGCTGCGCGGGTCTGACCCGCTGATCGGGAGCATCAAGGCTCCGTTGATCGCGTTGACCGCGCCGAGGTTGCACGAAGCCGGCGCGTTCGTGACCACGGGGACGACAAAGCTCGAGTCGGTGACGGTCGCGGTGTTCGCCGTCGCGTTGTACTTCACGCCGCCCGAGTTGGCACTGCTGAGGTGCGCCACGGTGGGCCCGATCGGACAGCCAGTCGAAACCAGAGCCGGGATGTCGATGAGGGTCTCGGACGAGCCGGTCAGCGTGACCAGACCCGTTTCAGTGTTGATCGTGCCGGTGAAGTTGGAGGTGGCGATCAGGTGGACGGTCACCGGGACCGTAATCGTCAACGACACCGCGGGGAATGTGATGCCGGACTTCGGAAAGGTGAGGTTCCCGTTGCCGTCCGACGTTCCGACGAACGAGCCGGTGAACGCAATGGTGCTCGGAACACAGGGGGCCGGTGTGCACTGTTGGAAATGGAATGTCGCGGTGGCCTGCACCGTGACCTTGCCCGCGGGAAGGGATGTCGACGGCACGGTTGTGGTGGTCGTCGACGCGGTCGTCGTCGTGGTCGTCGCCGCGGACGCGGGGTTCAGGAGGATCGCTGACGATGCGGCCACGAGCGTGGCAGCCCCGATAACGGATATCAAACGCCGACGACCTCGCGTAACTCGCACGATCTGCATCACTCTTGTTCCCCCTGGCTACCGACGTGCTTCGGACGCGACAAGGGGCAGCGCTCTTGAAATCGCCCCTCGGCCCGTAGCATCCCTTATTCGACGCCGTTCTGGCAACTAATAGGGAAATGTCAGTCGGCACCGAGCCGGTAAGCCGTCGGTCGCAGGGGCTACGGGTCGAAGGGATTGCATTGCAGACGTCGCTTCTTGCGTGCGGCCGGCCGGGACTCTCGGGCCCGGAACCTACTCTTGGCGGGGACGGCGCGAAATCCTCGGTGTGGCCCCGGTTCTGGGCTGTGCGGGCACCTGTCGGACGCTTGGAACGCGTTTTCGCCGAATCCGGAACGCGGTCGAGGCGCATCCCGGACAGCGCGTTCTCACCGCCTCGCAGGTCGGGTTCGCTCAACTCCGCAGTGTCGCTTTGGGTGTACGGGCAGCACTTCGGGCGTGTTCGCAATTCCGGGCACGTTCGAGTCGTCACAAGTAGACGTCCTCCGAGCTACGTTGACAGCGTATACGTTGTCGACGTAACATTCAAGAGGATGTCGCACCTCGGCTGTACCTTCACGCAATCGGCAACCTCACCCTCGGCCAGCGCGTACGGCAACTCCGCGGCGACGCCGGGATCACGCTCGCCGCCCTCGCCGCTCGCGCCGACATCTCGACCTCGTTCCTCGCGGACATCGAGCACGATCGGACGGTTCCGTCGCTCGAACGACTGCAACGCATCGCCGAGGCGTTGGGACTTGACGCCCGCGGTCTGCTGTCCGGCGTTCGGCGATTCGGCGATTCGGCGATTCGGCCCGGCTGAGTCCCCCTCGGTCCGATCCTGCGGCGACTACTTACAGCAACCGTTTACAGCGACCGTTCCGCTGCGTCGGCGACAGCGCAACAGCGCCTGGTCGCCGCTCAGCCGCATAAGACGGTGTGGCCAGCGAGATGATCGGAAGGTGTGGGGGCAAGGCGCAGTCTGAGCGGTCCCGCGAGCGCGATGAGAGTCGCCGCCTGGGGGAATGGCTCGGGCCGCGAGCGACCGCCGCTCACAGGCATATAGATGATGTTGGCGGCGCCCGCTTTGAGCGCGAGCGTGTCGCCCTTGTGGAGGACCCGAACGGTAGGTCTGGTTAGCGCCCAGCAAGGTTTGAGTTGTGTGCTGGTAGACCGACCGAGCGCGAGCTGCAAAGTCTCGGCAGCGAGGTCGTCGGGTGTGAGTCGTCCCGGTGCGGGGATACGGCCCGATTGGAGATTGTCGAGAAGCCAGCCGAGCGTTGGACCGTCAAAAAAAAGCGAGCCGATGATTAGCGAGCGAGGGAGTTGGTTGGCGAGCGGCAATCTCGCGGCGCTCAAGATCAGGTTTTTGTTACTGAAGCGTGCGGAATCGTGCGCGTCGCTGCGGAACTTGTGGATGTGACCGGGCAGTCCAATGACGAACAGCGCCGTCGCAACGACGGCGAAGCGTCGCCAGCGTGCGATAATCGCGTCGACGGTCAGTGCGATCATTGGAAGTGTCATCGCCGCGACCACGTACGTATAGCGGCTGTCGCCACCCGCCGCGCCGGGCCTTTTGTTGCCGAGCACAGAAGGACCGCCGCCAGCGCGCACGATGCCGGTAAGAACGAGGAAGATGATCGCGCCCGACAGGAGCGCGATCGGCGCTGCCGCTCTCCCGCGCAGGAAAGCCGTGCCGCGCTGTGCATAGATCAACACGAGTCCACCTACGAGGATGCCGGGGAGCACGATTCCGAAGCCCGGTAGTTGGCCCACTCGCCCAAAGGCCGTCCGCAGTCCGATAAGCACGAACGTGATCACATCGGTTGGATGCGTGGTATGCCCCGCCGTATGGTCGGACGGCGGGGCAGCGACCAACCAGAGCAGGTAAACGCCCGCTAGCGGCGCGGTATGCAACAGGGCAATCTGCCAGCCGCGCCGCAGCAGCATCGTGAGGCCGACCACGATCGTCATGGGCACCGCGACACCCGAGCACAGCAGTCCCGCGAACCCGGAACAGAGACCGAGCCAGTCGCGTCGATTGACCGGACCCTCGTGATCCGCGAGTAACAAGTGAGTGAACGCGAATGCGATCGTGCTCGAAAAGAAAATGTTCTCCATGCCTGCACCGATGAACACAAACAGCGACGCCGCGGCTGTCGCCACCCACGGTCGCACTCCAGCACGGCGCATGACGGCACGCAGCAACGCGGCCGCGACCAGATGCGACATAATCGCCAGCAACTCGTACGCGAGATAGTTCAGGCCGCAGAACCACCACAACAACCGATACGCGAGGACGGGCAGCGTGACCCAATGTTGCCAATGCGGACGGAAAAGGTCGCCCAGATTTCCGAAGGTCCTTGCGGTGAGGAACTCCCAATCGTCGACCCCGAACCAGGCGCCGCGTGCCCATCGCAGCCTCAGTCCCAGCGCCACTACTTCCGCCAGACCAAACGACACAACCGCAGCTCGACTGGAGACGGGCCCGTACCAGCCGGTACGGCCGTGCCGTTCCCGCGTCAGCCTGCGCACAGGCAGCGAGTAGTCCGTGTAACGCAATGATTCCCACACGACTCATCACCCTGCCAAGCGCTGGTGCAGAAGTCTCTCACACCTGTCGACAGGCGACGCGTTGATAGACACCTATGGCCGTCTCGTCGAGTCGGACGGATCGTCGCACCTCGATCAACCGTTGGCGGCGTCGCGACGCCCTGCCGAGCAAGTTCGTGCAACGTCCAACTAGGCACCGGCTCCACGCCGGAGGTCAGTGACGACGTTCGCGCATGGCTCGTGTCCGAACAGGATCCTCGCTGATACACGATCGCCGGTGAGGCGCTGTGGAAGGTCGCCTCGTTATCGCGTGGAAGCTCGACAACAACCCGCGCACGTCTCAGCGACCGTGCGGGTAGTGAGGAACTGCGAACACGCCCTTCGGGAGGACGCGGCGCCTGCGTGAAGTCGAAGTCCGATGCGAGGTCGCCCAGAATCTCCACGTTTTCGCGGACGGTCGGTCGAGGGTCGGATCGACCGTCCGTGGCCGGATCAAGTCGCTGGCCGTCGAGGAAGTCGTCCTCGATGAACTTGGCGTACGCGTCGAAACTGAGCGTCTGGTGGTCGATGAAGCCGTGTTTGGCGTACGGGCTGATCACGATGCCTGGGACGCGTAAGCCGTATCCGTTCTCGTCGACGACGGGAGGGACGACGTGGTCGTAGAAGCCGCCCCAGTCGTCCCAGGCCAAGAAGATCGCGCTCGAACTCCAATCGGGACTTTTCATGACGGCGTTGACGAGGCTCGTGACGTACGCGACGCCCGCGCTGATCGCCGCTGGATAATGTTCGCTCACTGGGAGGGATGGGACGACCCATGAGACGGCGGGCAGTGTGCCCTTTTTCGCGGCCGCGTAGAACTGCGTGACCGACTGGATGTTGGCGAGTTGGCCGTCTTGGTGCACGGTGTCGAAGTACGGCAGCGGATTCCAAATGCCTGGCGTCTGCGGGTTCTGCTTGACCGACGCGCAACTGAGCGCCTCGTCGTTCGCGCAGTCTGGTTCCGTGCCCGCGACGACGTAGTAGCCCCACGACACTTGCTGTTTGTGCAAGAGATAGGTGAGGTCTGTCCACGCGAAGATCGGATCCGGCGCGTTCGGATGCAACGGATCGGGCGGCATCACCTGCGCGGGAGCCTCCAACGCATGATGGCAACTGGACACCAAGTGACTCGCACAGGCGGCGGACCATCCCGACACCTGGAACAGGTGCTCGGGCAGGCTCCACGACGCGTTCGGTTCGAACATGTGGTCCTGCAACACGAAGTTCCGTGCGTAGCTCCAATAGTTCGGGAGGTCGGTTCCGCTGTAGTAGGCCATCATCTGCCTGGCGTAGCCTCCGTGCGGCCCCGATGCGTCGACATCATTATGGGATAGGTAGGGCCGAACGCAGTCACCGCGTGCCGGATCGGGCACACAGACAGTCGGAACACCATGCGCCATCGCGATACCGTCCGCGCCCGGGAATGTCCCGAAGTATTCATCGAACGACCGGTTCTCCTGCATGATCACGATCACATGCTGGATCTTGTGGATCCCCGTCAGCGGAACAGCCCGATGTCCGCCGCTCGACGAACCACGCGCGGCCGCGACTACAACCGCGACCGGACTCGCCCCGATCGACTTTCCCAAACGCATGCGCTGCACCTATCCATCGACCGTGCCCGCCGCTCGGTGATCGCGGCAGCATCGCCCTACCGGCTTATCAGCCGGCGCATATTGCTTCGCTCTGGCGCGGTTATGCGAGTTCGGAGCGTACGGTCGCCGCTTCTGGTTGTGTCGGGGCCGTGTCGGTCCGGATCGTCGCAGTCCCGGCCGGGAGCTGGGAGGCTCCGACATGCTGGTCGTCCGTCCGACAACGTCTGTGGTGGTGCGCGACGAGGGCGTCACGACGGAGGAGGAGATCGCCCTCGCCGGGTTCCTGGTTGGGTACAGTCGCCTGACTCGCGACGCGTACGCGCTCGATCTTCGCCAGTGCGTGCGGTGGTGTACAGAACGTGCGGTGACGTTGTTCGGTGCGCCCCGTGCTGACATCGAGTCGCTCGGTCGAGCCCGCGCCACGATGGCACGACGGTTATGCACAATCACCTGCTTCTACCGGTACGCCGAACAAGAAAGTCTCATCGCGACGTCCCCGTCGGTGCATGTCCGACGACCCCGCCTCGATTACGAGTCCCGCGCGACAGGCCTGGATCGCAACGAGTTCGGCGCCATGCTCGTCGCCGCCGGGCTCGGCGACCCCAGCGACGACGCACTCATATCCCTGCTGGCCCTGAACGGCCTACGTGTCTCCGAAGCGACCGGCGCTGACATCGAACGCCTCGGCCTCGAACGCGGCCACCGCTCCTTCCCGATTCTCCGCAAGGGCGGCAAGATCGTCACCGCATAACGGCGGCAGCCGCCGGTCGAGCGCGCCTGCCAACCCCGGACCCCTCCGCGAGCAGTATTTCAACCGGCTTCGCGAACCATCCCATCGATCGCAACCTTGATGGCACCGGACGCGGCGCCGGTAGGCAATACGATCACAAGCGGAGATGCCATCTTCGCGCATGATTTCGCGCCAAGAATCGCGCAATCCCCAACCCTCATTTCTTGGCAGGTTGCAGGAGCGTCCCAGCGATTCGGCGGAAAGATCGGAACCTGATGTACCCGTTCTGGGATATCGCCGTCTGGCCACTCATCCAGGCGGCACGAGCGCGGCGGATCGTCGAGATCGGTGCGCTGCGGGGTGAGACGACGGTCCTGATGCTCGAGACCCTCGGCGACGACACCGAGTTACACGTCATCGATCCGGCTCCTGAGTTTGATCCGTCCGAGCACGAACGCCGGTTTCCAGGGCGCTACATCTTCCACCGCGATCTGAGCCGCGACGTGCTCGAGACCCTGCCCGCCGTCGACGTCGCGCTCGTCGACGGAGATCACAATTGGTACACCGTCGATCTCGAGCTGAGGATGCTCGCCGAGGCCGCGCGCAAGGAGGGCGCGCCGCTTCCGGTGCTGGTCCTGCACGACGTGTTGTGGCCGTACGGCCGGCGAGACCTCTACTACGACCCGACCAACATCCCGGACGAGTTCCGTCAGCCCTACAACCAGCAAGGCATGCGGCCCGGGTTATCCGAGCTCTTGGCGCGCGGCGGCATAAACCGGATGCACTACAACGCGGTGACCGAGGGCGGGCCGCGCAATGGCGTGATGACCGCGCTCGACGACTTCCTCGCAACCTTCGATCGCCCGGTACGCACCGTGATTCTCCCGGTGTACTTCGGTCTCGCGATCGTGGTCGAGCAGGCCCGCATTGATCGTGATCCCGAGATCGGCCGGGTGCTCGACCGGCTTGAGAGTGCGACCGGCAAGGACGGGTTGCTCGAGCTCGCCGAGTCGACGCGCCTGCAGGCCATCCTGTTCCAACACAACGACTACTACGACCGCAACGACCGGATAGCCGCGGGTGCCGATCGCTATCTCCGTCTGCTGTCGTCCGCGCTCCTCGACGAGCTGTATCTCGATCACGAGCTCCGGCTGCTCTACCTGGCCGACCGCGTCCGCGAAGGCACTGCCCCCATCGCGGCGCAGATCGGCGCGCCGGCGCGGGAGCTGGAGCTGAGGTGGCAGCCGTTGGTCGAACGCCGGCGCGCCGGGCCGACGGCAGGCGCTTGGCACGAAGGGACGAACCTGCCGTACGCGACGATGGGACGCGAGCGCCTCGAGCGTCTGCACCGTCGCCTCGAGCTCGTTCGCAACGAGGGAATCGACGGCGACCTGGTCGAGTGCGGCACGGGACGCGGCGGCGGCGCGATCTACATG
>JALYLU010000084.1 GCA_030774075.1 Actinomycetota bacterium
GGCGCCGGCCGCCCGGCGCAAGGAAGCCGGTCCGCACAAGGGTTCGCACGTGGTAGAGGACCGTCGCCGGGTCCTCTTCGAGCTCGGTGGCGAGCTCCTTGTTCGATCGCCTGCTCGCGCTTCCGCTCGTCGCGATCACCGTGCTCCATGCATCGACGTTCGCGGTCGGTGCGCTCACGGCCGTGGAGTTCGCGCCGTTCGTGCTCCTCGGCCTGCCGGCCGGCGCGATCGTCGATCGGCTTCCACGCCGCCCGATCCTCATGATGGCCGATCTCGGACGCGCGGTCGCGCTCGCGTCGGTGCCGATCGCGTACGCCTTCGGGGTGCTCACCTATGCACAGCTGCTCGTCGTCGTGTTCATCACGGGCAGCCTCACGGTCTTCTTCGACGTCGCCTACCAGTCGATCCTGCCCGCGCTCGTCGAACGCGATCAGATCGTCGACGGCAACGCGCGGCTGGAGGTCAGCCGGTCGAGCGCGCAACTCGCCGGCCCGGCCGTCGGCGGTCTGCTCGTACAGGCGATCGGTGCCGCGTCCGCGGTGACAGCCGACGCCGCGAGCTTCCTCGGCTCCGCACTCTTGATCCGCGGCATCCACGCGACCGAACCGCCGGTCGAGCGCCGCGAGGACGGCACGTCGCGGCTGCGCGCGCTCGGGCGCGAGATCCGTGAAGGCTTGCACTACGTACTCGGACATCGCGTGTTGCGGATGGTCGCAGGTAGTACCGCGACATCGAACTTCTTCTCGTCGATGACCACCGCCGTGTTCCTCCTCTACGCGGTGCGGGAGCGGCACTACGGCGCCGGCCTCGTCGGGGCCGTTTTCGCGATCGGCAACGTCGGTCCGCTCGTCGCGGCCGTCACCTCGGCGCGCATCACCCGCGTGCTGAAGCTGGGCCGCTCGATCTGGCTGGGCATGCTGGTCGCGCAGTTGGCGACGCTGCTTTTGGGCGTCGCACCGACGCAGCATGCCTTCGCGTACTTCACCGTCGCGTGGCTGCTGTTCGGATTTGGCGGGACCGTCTACAACATCTCGCAGGTGAGCCTGCGCCAGGCGATCACGCCGCGCCGGCTGCAGGGCCGCATGAACGCGTCGATGCGATTCATGATCTGGGGAACGATGCCCTTCGGCTCACTCGCCGGCGGTGCGCTGGGCACGTGGATCGGTCTACGGCCCACTCTGCTCGTCGCCGGAATCGGGGGTTTGGCCGCCGTGCCGTGGGTGCTGGCGCGATCGGTGCGCGAGCTGCGCGAGATGCCGGAATCGGAGTCGATCGACTGAGGCGCGCGCCGGCCGTTGCTACAGGAGCAGTTCCGCCATCTGCACACCGTTCAACGCCGCGCCCTTGCGCAGGTTGTCGCCGGTGACCCAGAGATCGATCGATCCGGGTTCGGACGGGTCTTCACGTACGCGCCCGACGAGTACCGGGTCGATGCCGGCGGCCTCCTGCGGCGTCGGGTAACCGTCGCCGTCGTCGACGAGCAGCACACCGGGCGCGTCGCGCAACTGCTCGACAGCTTCGGCCTTGGTCATCGGACGGTGGAAGCGCACGTTGGCGGTCACCGCGTGGCCGACGTATACCGGCACGCGCACACACGTGACCGTGCAACGGATCTCGTCGTCGTGGAGGATCTTGCGCGACTCGCGCACCATCTTCCACTCCTCCGACGTGTAACCCTGCTCCTTCACCGAGCCCGCCAGCGGGATCACGTTGCCCGCGATCGGCTTCGCCCAGACCTCGCCCTGTACGAGGAACCCCGGTTGGCTACCCGCCCGCCGCAACTCCCCCGAGCGACCGTCGAGCTTGGTCCACTGCGCGTCGAGCTCGTGCACTCCGACCTGCCCGGCGCCCGACACCGACTGGTACGTCGAAAGGACCATGCGGTCGATCCGCGCGGCTCGATGCAGCGGCGCGAGCGCGGTGACGGGGATCATCGTCGTGCAGTTCGGACAGGATGCGATGCCCTTCGGCATGTCGTGCATGTCTTCGGGGTTCACCTCGGCGACGACGAGCGGGACGTCGGGATCCATACGGAATGCCGACGACTTGTCGATGACCTTCGCACCCGCGGCGGCGGCCTGCGGCGACCACTCGATCGAGAGGGGCTCGTCGACGTCGACGATCACGAGATCGAGGCCGTCGAAACAGCCGGGCCGCAGCACCTCACACGTCACGTCGCCACCGTTGAACGCGAGCTTGCGACCGGCGGAGCGCGGCGATGCGTAAACGCGCAGCTCGCTCACCGGAAACGCGCGCTCTTCGAGAGTCCGCAGCATCTCGGTGCCGACCATGCCGGTGGCACCCATCAAGCCCACTCGCACGACTACTCCTTGTCCAGCCCGAAGGTGGCGTGCAGCGAACGCACCGCGCGCTCCACATCTTCTTCGGCGACCACGCACGAGATCCGAATCGTCGACGTACTGATCATCTCGATGTTGACGCCCTCGTTCGCGAGAGTCTCGAACATCTTGGCCGCGATGCCGGGATGGGTCTTCATGCCGGCACCGATCAGCGACACGCGACCAATGTTCTCGTCGGTGCCGAACCCGCTCGCCTCGGTGTCGACGACGATCTTCTCCATGCAGCGGGCGGCGCGCTCGATGTCGGCGCGCGGCACGGTGAAGGAGATGTCGGTGTGGCCCGCGCTGGACACGTTCTGCACGATCATGTCGACGTTGATGCCCGCCTCTGCCAAATCGCGGAAGACGGTGGCCGCGATCCCGGGACGGTCGGGCACCTGCTCGATCGTCACCTTGGCTTCGGTCGTGTCGTGGGTGACCCCCGAGATGATCGCTTGCTCCATCGCTTCGATCGCGTCCATCACGGCATCCTCCTCGGTGACCCAGGTTCCCGGTGCCCAGGTGAAGCTCGACCGTACATGCACCTTCACGCGGTGATTGCGTGCGAACTCGACCGAGCGCAGTGCGAGCACGCGCCCGCCCGTCGCGGCCATCTCGAGCATCTCGTCGAACGAGACTCGCGAAAGCTTGCGCGCGGTCGGGACGATGCGCGGATCGGCGGTGTACACACCTTCGACGTCGGTGTAGATCTCGCAGACCTCGGCGCCGAGCGCGGCGGCCAGCGCGACCGCCGTGGTATCGGATCCCCCGCGGCCCAGAGTGGTGATGTCGCGCGCGGTCGACACGCCCTGGAAGCCGGCGACGATCGCGACCTTGCCGTTCGCCAGCGCTTCGCGGATGCGCTCGCCCCGCACCTCGATGATCTTGGCCTTGCCGTGGTCGGTGTCGGTGACGATCCCGGCCTGGCTGCCGGTGAAGCTCACCGCGGCCTGGCCGAGGTCCTCGACGGCCATCGAGAGCAGCGCCATCGAGATGCGCTCGCCCGCGGTCAGCAGCATGTCCATCTCGCGTCCGCCGGGGTGGCGCGTGACGTCGTTCGCCAGCCGCACGAGATCGTCGGTCGTCTTGCCCATCGCCGAGACCACTGCAATGACGTCGTTGCCCGCCCGGCGCGTTCGGACGAGGTGATCCGCCACTGCCCGGATCCGATCCGGGTCGGCGACCGAGGACCCGCCGAACTTCTGAACCAGGAGACCCACGACGGTCAAGGCTACCGGCCACCTCGGTGAGCAACGGAAGGCTTTCGCCGCCCTGTACATTCAGCGACCGTGCCGACAGCAGACAAGCGCCAGCGCAAAAAGGAGAACGCCCGTCTCGCCCGGGAGGCGCGCGAGGCCGCGGTCAAGCGGCGGCGGCGCAATCGCACGATCCGCAACGGGGCGATCGCGGTCGCGGTCTTCGTGGTGTTGATCCTGGTCCTCACCTTCGTGAATCGCGACGACAAGAAGAAGACGGTCGCCGTCAGCCCGACCACCACCGTGCCCGCGAGCGGGGTCACCGCGACCATCAAGACGAACCAAGGAACCATCGTTTTGTCGCTCGACACCAAGGACGACCCGAAGGGCGCCGGTCGCTTCGTCTTTCTCGCGAAGGCGGGCGCTTACAACGGATCACGCTGGCATCGAGTGGTGAAGGACTTCGTGATCCAGGGCGGCGCTCCGGGCGGCGACCCGACCAAGTCCTATGGACATCCCGTCGTCGGGGAACTGCCGAAGAACCACTACCCCGTCGGGTCGGTCGCCGCCGCGAAGACCGGAAGGGATCCCGCGGGGACGTACGACTCGCAGTTCTTCATTGTGACCGGCGCGAAACAAGGCGCGAGTCTCCCGAACGACTACGCGCGATTCGCCTCGGTGAAGTCGGGAATGGACGTCGTCAAGAAGATCGAAGCCCTGCCCCTCGATGCCAACGATGATCCCACGACCAAGGCGACGATCGACGCGGTGACGATCAGCGGCGCGTAGTCACGGCGCCGAGCTCCACGATCGCGCCGTTCTTCGCGGTCTTCGGCTTCGCACCCTTTCGGTAGACGGTCGCGCTGCCGGCACCCATGACCTCCCACGGGCCGTCGCCCGTGCGCACGAGTGCCGTCTGCTCGTCGACCCCGACGAGCACCGCGTCGCGCGCCAGCAGGTCGACGGAGCGCTCGCGGAGGTGCTCGGCCGACCGGCCGTGGTAGGGGAAGATCGCGAGGCCCGGCACGAGACCGAGACCGACGGTGTACGCGCCACCTCGCGGATCGACCATCGGATCGCCCAACACGGTCGCCCCCGCACCCGACGCGGCGATCACCGCGCCGCGCCCGTAGGCGTACACCATCGCCTCGTAGAACGCGCTCCCCTTCAGGACCGAACGCAGATGCAGCGGCGAGCCGTCGGCGACGTAGACGAAGCGCGCCACCCGGATAGCGGAGACGTTCGCGTCGGCTTCGGCATCGCGCCGATTCACCACGGGCAGCCCCATCACGCGAGCTCCCAACTCCTCGAAGTACGCGGCCGCCCGCTCGACCGCCCGGTCGGGATGCTCGAACGCGGCCGCGGCCGGCAGCACGAGGACCTCGTCGGTCTCGGCGAGCTCGAGCAGCCGAGCGTCGAACACCGTGCACGGCTCGGTCCATTCATCGCCGCCGACGAGCGCAACGGTCCCGGCTGGCTTGGTCACGCCGGAGATCCTACGAGCGGTGACGCGCGGCGGAGAGCACTCGCCCGCTGGGCCTACTCGCCGGTAGCCTTTTGGCCTTCACCCAGGAGCCAACGCATCAGGAGTGTGAATGATGACGGTCAAGCGCGTCGGGATCGTGGGCTCCGGGATCATGGGCGCAGGCATCGCCGAGGTCGCGGCCAAGGCCGGCTTCGAGGTCGTCTTGCGCAGCCGGGCCCAGGGCACCGCCGACGCGATGGTCGCAGGTCTGGAGAAGTCGCTCGCCAAGCAGGTCGACCGCGGCAAGCTCGAAGCGGCCGAGCGCGATGCGGTCCTCGGCCGGGTGCGCGGCATCGCCGACCTCGGTGAGCTGCGCGAGTGCGATCTCGTGATCGAGTCGATCGTCGAAGACCTCGCTGCGAAGAAGCATCTGTTCACCGAGCTCGACCGCATCTGCGCCGACCACACCGTCCTCGCGACCAACACGTCGACGCTGCCCGTCGTCGAGATGGCGATGAGCACCGGCCGTCCCGACAGGGTGTGCGGCATCCATTTCTTCAACCCGGCGCCGATGATGGCGCTCGTGGAGGTCGTGAGGGCGATCACGTCGAGCGACGAGACCATCGAGGGCGCAACCACGTTTGCCACGACGTGCGGCAAGAACGCCGTGCAGGTCAAGGACCAGGCCGGCTTCATCGTCAACGCGCTGCTGTTCCCGTACCTCAACAACGCCGCCAAGCTCTTCGACGCCGGTGTCGCCACGCGCGACGACATCGACGCCGCGATGAAGGGGGGCTGCAACTTCCCGATGGGCCCGCTCGAGCTGCTCGACCTGGTCGGCCTCGACACGAGCCTTGCCATCATCGAAGCGCTCTACGCGGAATTCAAGGACCACAACTACGCGGCCGCGCCGGTTCTGCGCCGCATGGTGAGCGCCGAACGCCTGGGTCGCAAGACCGGCCTCGGCTTCTACGAGTACAAGCGTTAGTCCGAGCCGTTTTCGGCGAGTCGACTTCCTCCGAGGTCGGTCATCCGGGAGAATGGTGTCGATGGCCGAGCGCGACCGCCCGTGGTTGATCCGGACCTACTCCGGTCACTCCTCCGCCCGCGCCTCCAACGAGCTCTACCGGACGAACCTGGCGAAGGGCCAGACCGGGCTCTCCGTGGCCTTCGACCTGCCCACCCAGACCGGTTACGACCCCGATAGCCCGTTCTCCCGAGGCGAGGTGGGCAAGGTCGGGGTTCCCGTTCCGCATCTCGGCGAGATGCGGACGCTGTTCGACGGCATCCCGCTCGCGGAGATGAACACCTCCATGACGATCAACGCCACCGCGATGTGGCTGCTCGGCATGTACCTCGCGCTGGCCGACGAGCAGGGCGTCCCCCACGAGCAGCTCGCGGGCACCACGCAGAACGACATCTTGAAGGAGTACCTGTCGCGTGGCACGTACATCTTCCCGCCCGACGCGTCGAAGCGGCTCACCGTCGACGTCGTCACGTATACGGTGAAGAACGCCCCGTTGTGGAACCCGATCAACGTGTGTCCGTACCACCTGCAAGAGGCCGGAGCGACACCCGTGCAGGAGCTCGCGTACGGGCTCGCGAACGCGATCGCGGTGCTCGACGCCGTGCGCGCATCGGGACAGGTTCCGGCCGACGAGTTTCCTGAGGTCGTCGGGCGCATCTCGTTCTTCATCGACGCGGGCGTGCGCTTCGTCGAGGAAATGTGCAAGATGCGCGCCTTCACGCGCATGTGGGAGCGGATCTGCAAGGATCGCTACGGCGTCGAGGACGAGAAGCTCAGCCGCTTCCGCTACGGCATGCAGGTCAACTCGCTCGGGCTCACGGAGGAACAACCCGAGAACAACGTGCAGCGGATCGTGCTCGAGGTGCTCGGGGTAACGCTGTCGAAGGACGCGCGCGCCCGCGCGATCCAGTTGCCGTGCTGGAACGAGGCCTTGGGTCTGCCGACTCCATGGGACCAGCAATGGTCGCTGCGGATCCAGCAGGTACTCGCGTATGAATCGGACCTGCTCGAGTACGGCGACCTGTTCGAGGGCTCGGTCGTTGTCGAGCGCAAGGTCGCAGAACTCTGCGAAGCGGCCGAGACGGAACTGGAGTGGGTGCTCGACGGCGGCGGCTCGTTCGCCATGATCGACGAGATGAAAGGTCGACTCGTGCAGGCGCACGCCGAGCGCGTGCGCCGTATCGAGTCGGGCGAGTTGAAGGTCGTCGGCGTCAACTCGTTCACCGAGACCGAACCGTCACCGCTCGCCGAGATCGCGCAGCACGGAGGCATCGTCACGATCGATCCCGCGGGTGAGCTCGAGCACGTGCACGCAATCGAAGCGTGGCGCGCGGCGCGCGACCCGGCCGCGGTCGACGCGGCGCTCGCGCACCTACGCGCGGTCGCCGAGACCTCGGAAAATCTCGTTCCCGCGACGATCGCGCTCGCAAAGGCAGGCGGGACCGTCGGCGAGTGGGCGGGCGCGCTGCGCGAGGTGTTCGGCGAATACCGGGCGCCCACGGGCGTCGGCCAGGTCGCGGTGCAGCCGGGCGCCGAGATGGAGGCGGTACGGGAACGGGTGCGGGCAATCGCGCGGGAGACCGGCCGGCCCATCCGTCTGCTCGTCGGAAAACCCGGCCTCGACGGCCACTCGAACGGCGCCGAACAGATCGCGGTAGCCGCGCGCGACGCAGGATTCGAGGTGATCTACCAAGGGATCCGGCTCACTCCCGCCGAGATTGCAGCCGCAGCACGCGACGAGGACGTCGACGTGGTTGGGCTCTCGATCCTGTCCGGCTCGCACCTCGGCCTGGTGCCGGAGATACTGCGGCTCCTGCGGGAGGCGGGGGTCGACGCACCCGTCGTGGTCGGGGGCATCATTCCGGACGCGGACCGCGCCCAACTCGAGGCGATGGGCGTTGCGCGGGTCTATACGCCGAAGGATTACCGGCTCTCCCTCATGATGCGCGACCTCGCCGAACTGGCGGAGATCCACCGATCGAGTCCTCAGGCCGGGGCAGTCGTCGGCCGATGAGGAAGCACATGCACGATCCACGAGTCATCGTGGCCGCCACAGGCGGTGTCGCCGCGCTCGCGGCCGGGGCGGTCGGCGTCGCGATCAATTCGCCGACCTTCGCGGTGGTCGCGGGCTCCGCGGGTGTCGTTGCCGCAATCGCCGGCGTCGCGCTCGGCGCGCGCGCCCGCCAGAGCGAGGACCGCCTCGAACAGGCCGAAGACGAGATCCGCGCCGTGCGCCGCGAGCTTGCCTCGATCAACGCCGTGCTCCAGGAGGAAGCGAGTCGGAGACTTGCGGAAGAGGAGCTCGGCCACAGCGCGGAAGAAGAACGCGCCCGAGCCGAGCAGGCGTTCGACGCCGCGACCGGTCTGTACGACGAGAAGTACTTCGCGGTGCTCGCGCAGCAACAGGTTGCCGCGGCCCGCCGATCGCTTCGGCCGATCTCGGTCATCATCTTCGAGATCGACACGCTCGGGGAGGCCGACCACGACACGCGGGTGCAAGCGCTCGGTGTCGTCGGCGACGTCGTGCGCCGAACGCTGCGAGAGAGCGACGCGGCGTGTCGTCTCGGTGACCTGATGGTCGGCGCGATCCTCGAGGACACGCCCGAAGCCGGTGCAGTATGGGCGGCGGAGCGCGTGCGCGGCACGTTGCTGGCCTCCCCGGTCGGCGACGCGCTCACACTGTCGGCTGGTGTCGCGTGCTATCCGACGCACGCGTTGGGCGCGGCCGAGCTCGTCCACCAGGCGAGCCGCGCGCTCGACGAAGCTCGCTCCCGCGGCCGCGACCGCGTCGAGCTCGCGCCCGAACCTTCGAACTAGGACGGGCCCGGCGCGGGCTGTAGTGCGGGCGTCATGGCGATGCGTCTGATTCGGCGGTGCTCGCCGGGATTGAGCTGGTCGAGCGTGTAGACGCCTCGATCGACGCGTTTGGCGCGGCCTTTCCGGATCTCGTAGCCGAGCGAGTCGGCGAGCCGTTTCACGGGCTGGCGCGAGGCGATCGCGTACCCGTTGAGGTGCAGCTCGCGGTGTATCTCGACGAGGGTCATCGGTCGGTCATTGCGGGCGAGGACGGCCAGCGCGGTCGAGCGCAGGTGTTTGCCGCACAGCGGTTGGGCGTCGGGTGCGACCGGCGGTACAGGCGGTGGGCCGCCGCGATGCGTGACGCGGAAGCCGTGCACGATGTCCTTGGGGTCTACGCGGGGCCACATGACGACGCGTAGTTCGGCGAGTTGCGTCCGGACCTTGGCGAGTTCGCAGGCGAGGGCCCGTTGTGCAGTGTCG
Source organism: Actinomycetota bacterium (assembly GCA_030774075.1). Lineage (GTDB taxonomy): Bacteria > Actinomycetota > Acidimicrobiia > IMCC26256 > PALSA-610 > PALSA-610. The sequence goes on from JALYLU010000084.1 coordinate 9,307, forward strand.
AGCTGTGTGGCGCGGTTGAGCAGGATGGCGCACTCGGCGTGGAACGCGGCGAATTCGCGCGGGCCGTGCGGCAGACGCCGGTAGCGCGTCGGATAGCGAAGGGCGGGCATGTGTCTCCCCAAGAGGAACGAGACCGGATGGGGGAAGCACATTTGAGGTTGGGTGCCGGACTGCGGACCGCAGCCGCGTCGGCAATGACGAACCTAGTCTCCACGAGCGCCACTACCCGCCAGATCCGTGTCGAAGATTCTTCCGAAGATTCTTCGACACGGGTTGCGGGGACGATGGTGCGGGCCGGGGTGGGCGCAGCGTCGGGGCGGGCGCAGCGTCGGGGCGGGCGGCCTCAGCGGCGTCAGCGGTCGTCGAGTGTGCCCAGCACTTCCTCGGTGTCCGCACCGAGTGCGCGGCCGGCCCAACGCAGCTCGGCCGGCGTACGCGAAAGACGCGCAACCGGTCCTTGCATGACGACGCCGTCGACCTCGACGAAGACGTTCCGGGCCTGCACGTGCGGATCGGCGAGCACCTCACGCATCGTGTACACCGGCGCAATCGCCGCCTCCGCGGCTTCGAACGCGGCCAAGACCTCGGCCGACGGGCGGGCGCCGACCCATGAGCTCACCGCGGCGTCGAGCTCCTCGCGGTGCTCGCCGCGCCTCTCGAAGGTCGCGAAGCGCTCATCGTCGTCGATCCCGAGCAGTGTGAGCACCCGGTGCGCGACCGACTCCGCGGAGGTGGAGATCGCGACCCACCGGTCGTCCGCGCAGCGATAGGTGCCGCGCGGCACCGAATAGGGGATGCCCGAGCCGAGACGCGGCTGCTCGTAACCGAGATGGGCCGCCGCCGACGGCAGCGCCGACATCATCTGCAGCATCGACTCCAGGAGGTTGACGTCGATCACCTGACCGAGACCGGTGCGCTCGCGGTCGTGCAGCGCGACCATCACCGCGAACGCGCCCGCGATCGCGGCGACCTCGTCGGTGAGCGCGATCGGCGGGAGCAAGGGTGGTCCGTCGGGCTCCCCGTTGATCGCCGCGAACCCGCTCATCGCCTCCGCCATCGTCGCGAAGCCGGGGCGCGACGCGTACGGACCATCCTGGCCGAACCCCGTCACCCGAAGCACCACCAGGCGAGGATTGCGCGAGCAAAGCACCTCCGGACCGAGCCCGAGGCGCTCGAGCGTGCCGGGGCGGAAGTTCTCGATCAGCACGTCGGCCCCATGAGCCAACGCGAGGAGCGCGTCGCGGCCCGCATCCGTCTTGAGGTCGGCCACGACCGCCCGCTTGTTCCGGCCGAGCAGCTTCCACGTGTAGGAGTCGCCACCGGTTCGCGGGAACCAACCCATGCGCCGGACACCGTCACCGGCGGGCGCCTCGATCTTCACCACGTCGGCACCGAAGTCGCCAAGGTGGCGCGCCGCTCCCGGCCCCGCGAACACCGTTGCCATGTCGATGACACGCAATCCTTCGAGCGCCGGCACGTCAAAAGGCCAGCACGTCAAAAGGGTTGCACGAAGCAACGGTCGGGCAGCCGGCCCAGCGCGTAGTCGCGATAGAGGCCGGCGAACATCGCACGGGTCTTCTCTGTCCAGGCGAGCGCCGCGGGTGCATCGATACGACGCGTGAGCTGCATGTATCCGCCCTCGTACACGCGGTACTCCGCCCAGGCACCGGGATAGTCCTTGACGCACGCGATCTCGCCGATCGGGACGTTTCGCGCCGATGGGAAGCGGCGCGTGCGCGTGCGGTGCGTGTGGCCGGCGAAGTACCCGGCGATCGCGTCGCGACGCGCGATGACCGCGCACAACGCGTCACTGTCGTCGGGATTCACTCCGAAGTACGTGTCGCTGCGCTCGCTCGAACCGGGGTCCCACGGGTGATGGTGGCCGAACACAAGCAGCGGCCGCGTCGCTCCGCCCGCGAGCTCGTCGAGCCAGTCGAGCTGGTCGCGCGAGATGCGCCCGCGGTCGGTTCCCGGGCGAACAGTGTCGAGCACCGCGAGAGTGACCCCCTCGAGGTCGATCGAGAAGGGCCCAGTCGCGGCGATCGACTCGGTGACCATCGCGTCGTGATTGCCGCGGAAGTGGCGCATGCGTTCGCCGAGCCGGGTATACGCGCGCAGGAACGCCGCGTACTCCTCCTCGGTCCCGCGGTCGGTGAGGTCACCCTTCACGAGCACCGCGTCGGGATCGAGCCGCTCGATGGCGTCGATGGCAGCCCGGTTCATGACCTCGGGATAGGGCTCGGCGCCGGGCTCGGCGCTGAACGTCGGCCCGAGCTCCTCCGGTGTCCCCAGCAAACCGCATTCGACCTCGCCGAAGTGCACGTCGTTCACGGTCGCGAAGGTGGCCAGCAACCGACCTCGAGGTTGATCGAGGGTCGTGACCTCGGCCGGGAGCAGCGGTGACGTCGGCGCGCCCGCGACCGCAACCGCGTAGGTCGTCGCGGGCTCGAGTCCGATGACGCGGGCCGCGTGGTACGGACCGTTCGTGACGACGCTTCGCTCACCGACGCGCGTCTCGACCTCGCGCTCGTCGCTGGTACGGAAC
>JALYLU010000085.1 GCA_030774075.1 Actinomycetota bacterium
GCATGATCATCTCCGGCGACAACCCGCACACCGTGGGCGCGGTCGCCCGGCGCGTCGGCGTCGCGGGCGCCGATCAGGCGCGGGACGCGGGCGAGCTCCCCGACGATCCCGACGAGCTCGGTGCCGTGCTGGAAGAGGTGTCCGTCTTCGGGCGCGTCTCGCCGCAACAGAAGCGGGCGATCGTCAGCGCGCTGCAGCGCCGCGGACACGTGGTCGCGATGACGGGCGACGGGGTGAACGACGCCCTCGCTCTGAAGGACGCCGACATCGGCGTCGCGATGGGCAGCGGCGCCCCCGCGACCCGCGCGGTCGCGCAAGTGGTGTTGCTCGACGGGCGCTTCGCCAGCATGCCCAGCGTCGTCGCGGAGGGCCGGCGGGTCATCGCGAACGTGGAGCGAGTCGCCAACCTGTTCGTGACCAAGACGTTCTACGCGATGATGCTCGCCATCGTGATTGGGATCGCGCGATGGCCGTATCCGTTCCTCCCTCGCCACCTCACGGTCGTGAGCAGCCTGACGATCGGCATCCCGGCGTTCTTTCTCGCGCTCGCGCCGAACCCGCATCGCTACGTGCCCGGCTTCGTGCGACGGGTGCTCCTCATCGCCGGCCCGGCCGGCGCGGTAGCAGCCGCGTCGACATTCGCCGCGTACGCCGTCGCTCGTCACTACGACGATCTCTCGGTGTCGCGCACGGCCGCCACGATCGCATTGCTCGTCGTCGGCCTCTGGGTGTTGAACCTTCTCGCGCGACCGATCACACCGGGCCGTTTCCTCCTCTTTGGCGCGATGGTCTTCGCCTTCGTGCTGATCCTCGGTGTCTCCGGACTGCGCAACTGGTTCGCGTTGGGTCTCCCGAGCGGCGCAGCGATGTGGGGGGCGATCACAGCTGCCGCGCTGGGAGTTGTCACCCTCGAGGCCGGCTGGCAGATCAGGCAGTGGCGCTCGCCGGTCGAGCGTCGCACGGCGCGTTGGGCCTGGAGGGCCGCGGCCGCGCCGGCTCCCGGTCCGGTTCCGGCCGACCGGTAGTCGTCAGTCGCCCGCCTGATCCAGCGCGTACACCTGCATGCACTGTTCGCGCTGAGGGCAACCGTGGCACGTACCGGGCTGAACGCGCTGCACGTACCCGAGCTCGACGTGCCAGCACCGGTCGCAGCCGCCGCAGAGGAAGCGCACTCCCTCCTGGTCGAAGTCCACGATCGGCTCCAACCGTCCACTCCCACACACGGGACAACGGGCGAGGGGGCGCCGGATGATCGTCGGCTCGTGGCCCTGCGATCGGCTCGCCCCGGGGCTCATCGAGGCATTCCCCATCGAGGTGCTCATCGCATACATCCTCGGCTCGTTTGATTGCGAGATTAGGTCGATCCCGAGCCGTTTGCTACGCGGCGACCGCGACTGCCCATGCGCGACCAAATGCGCGATCAGCAGTGCAGGGCGCCGGAATCCGGCCGCGCGATCGGGTCGACGGGGGGCGTGGTCGACGACGTCTGCGCCGGCCCCGCGCTCGATGGGTGTCCGAAGTCTTCCGTCAACCAGATCGATCCGTTCGCAGAGCAGAAAACTCCGACGCCCATGCGGGTGAAGCCGGGAGCCAGGATGTTCGCGCGGTGCCCGTCCGAGTGCATCCAGGCGTTGTGCAGCGATCCCACGAGGGTTGTGCCACTCCCCGCCGCGATGTTCTCGCCCACGTAGTTGTACGGGCCGAGCAGGTTGCCGATCGCGCTGTGCCGGAAGCCGTGGGAGGCCATGTTGGCGCTCCACCCTGCCGCATAGTTCGCGAGGGTCGGATCCCAGGTCACCGGAGCGAGATGGCGTGCCGCCCGCTCGTCGTTCACACGAGCGAAGAGGTCGGCCGCCATGAGTCCGATCACGGATGAGGTCGACGGGTTGCACTGCGGGGCGGGAGACGACGGCGAGAACGCGTAGGTCCGAGCGTCGGCGAACGCGATCCAGTATCCCGTTGCGCCGGGCGACATCGCGACGGCGACCGCGGGCGCACCCGCGCACGCGCCGACGGCAGAGCCGTAGAACGGACTGTTGGTTCCGAAACGGAAGAGCCCGCCGTCGGCGGCGACCATCGTGTAGCCGGTGCCGTTCGGCGCCGCGGCCATGCCGGTGATCGGTTGATTGAGACGGATCGATCCGGTCGAACCGAAGAAGGGCGCGTTGAACGCGAAGATGCCGCCGTCGCTGGCGACGAGCCAATAGCCGCTGCCGTTCGGCGTCGCGGCCATGCCGGTGATCGGTCGATTGAGACGGATCGATCCGGTCGAACCGAGGAACGGCGCGTTGAACGCGAAGATGCCGCCGTCGCTGGCGACGAGCCAATAGCCGCTGCCGTTCGGCGTCGCGGCCATGCCGACGATCGGCAGGTTCAACCGCTTGCCGCCCATCGACCCGTGGAACGCGGCGTCGCCGAAGCTGAAGACCGCGCCCTGCCGATCGGTCAGCCAGTACCCGTGGCCCGAGCGAGTCGCCGCGATCGCGACGATCGTGTCGTGGGCGAAGCCGGCGGCCGAACCGTAGAAGATCGCGTCACCCGCGGTCAGGACGCCGCCGTCGGCTCCGACGCGCCAGTAGCCCTTTCCGCTCGGTGTCGCGGCCAGACCGACGACCGGTGCCGCCAGCGCGGTGACGGTCGATTCGATCGCGACATTCGACGTGGTCGCGGTCGTGCTTGCGTTCCCGGCGTTTGTCGTCGCGTTCGCGGCGAGAATGGCGAGGGTGATGATGGCGGGCGCGATGACGGCCGTTCGCGTGTGGCGACGTGCGCCGCCTCGATCTCGATCCATGAGAACCTCCCCGTGTGGCCGTACGTGCACTGTCCGTGCGCTCGTCCGTGCATCAATACGGCAGGTTGGGAAGTTCTATTGAGGAAATCGGACCTTTAGCCCTATCTGTCGGGGCCGCGTCTGCCCGATGACGGACAAATCGACCTCACGCGTGAGGGAGGGAGGTCGTCGTCTTCGGCGGCGGGCGCTTCGTCGTCGGCGTTCGCGACTTCGGCGCAGTCGTTGTCGTCGTCGTCGATGTCGTCGTGGCCGGCGTGGTGCCGACGAGCACGGTGTTCTGCAGCATCGGATAGTGCACGCGGTAGTGCTGGCGTACCGTCGGTCGCCCGGGCATTTCGATCACGCGGTCGAACTCCACGTCGTAACCCGTCTCTCCCGTCGACACCGTTTCGCGTTCGAGCGCGGTGAGCGTGGCGCAGCGGTTGTCGGGATCGTCGGTCGGCTTCTTCGCGGGACACAGGACCAAACGGTCTGTGGTGGGTTCGGTGTGAAGGATCTTGCGGTTCGCCTCGGTCGCGCGACGGTCGTCGGTGTTTCCGTAGAAGGTGACGGTGATCGAGGTCGCGCTGTAGCTCGTGCGTATCAGCACGCCGTGCCTGGTGTCGTCTCTGAACTGCAAGTCGACGGACGGGAAGTTGATCGTCGCCTCACGTCCCATCGGATAACGCGAGATGTAGTAGTGGTGCGGGGAGTGATCGACGTCGAGGTAGCCGCCGAAGAACACGGCGTTGTAAAGCGTCGTGGTGAGCTGGCTGATGCCCCCACCGAAGTCTTCGCCGAAACCGTCCTCGAGGATGATCGGCGCCTTCACGTATCCCTTCTCCGGTGTGCGCGGTCCGAGCGTCTCGTTCAGCGAGAAGGTCTTCCCGGGCTCGACGACCGTGTTGTTGATCAGGTCGGCGGCGAGATGGATGTTGTGCACGCGCGGCTGTCCGGCGGAGTGGTACGTCGTGAACGACGACACTTGGTGCGAGATCCCGAGCGCTCGTGCCCACGCGGTGTCGTGCGCGGGGTGCTCCTTGCGAATCGCTGCGGTGATCGAGCGGTCGCCGCGCAGGATCGCGGCGCCGATCGCGTCGGTGTCGAGCTGCTTGCCGTCACGCGATGACACGACCTTGACCGTGTCGGGGTTGCTGACGTCGAAGATCGCGTCGGCCGGTGCTTGCTCCACTGCGGCGAATGCCGGCGCCAGCACGAAGCGCAGCTTGTCGGCCGCCACTGTGAGGTCGAGGTCGTGTCCGTCGATTCGCGTGCCGAGTGTGACCGCGAGCTGCGCCGGCGTCAGCGACACCCGGGTCGCGCCGGCAACGACGACGTACTTGCCGGTCAGCAACGCACGCGCCCGAGCCGCGGCGGCATCGACTGCCGCCTGACTCACTCGGGGAACCACATCGCCGATCGGGAGCTCGAGGTCACGGCGCGACCCGCTGCTCAGCATGAGCTGCATGCTGCGTTCGGCGTCGGCGCGCAGCAGGCCGCGGCCCGGATGCGGTGAGATCGGAATCACGGTTGTTCCGTCGAACCGCAGACCGCCCTCGACCAGGCCCGTCCCGACCGCGTTCGCCCATCCGTCGAGGAGGCCCTGGAAGCGCGTGGCGTCGTAGTGCACGACGAGGTGGACGACATCGGGCCGGAAGCGCCGCAGCACGGTGTCGGTGACCATCTGCAACGGGCTCGTATCGCGTCCCGCGTCGCGGGCCTCGCGGATGGTCGCGTCCGCATCGACCCGGAAGTCGACCAGATGCGGATCGACCGCGAACCTGCGCTTGCCGGCGTGGGCGCGGATGGGCGTGGCGTCCAGCTGGGAGCTCAAGCGCTCGATTGCCGCGCGGGCGTCGGCGTCCTTCTTGCCGCCGATGTGAGCGCCGTCGATGCGCACTCCGGGGAGCACGGCGCCCGAGTACCAGACGTGTTCGACGAGGGAAGCGAGCACGAACAGGGCGGCGAGGCCGACGACGACACCGCCGGCAATCACGAGCACCCGACGGTTCCGCGCGCCAATAAGCGGTGCTGCCGTCGCCATCGGCGGCAGGCTAGCGAAGCGGGAAGAATGGTCGGATGCGCGAGGATCTTCGACTTCGGCTCCTCGAGCTCGGCGCATCCGACGACGAGATCGAGCGAGCGGTTGCGCAGGGTTGGCTTCCACTCCTCGCGCTCGATTGCGTCCTGATGCCGGGTCGACGGACCTACGACCTCGCCGGGCTCGCCGCCGCGGCGGGACTCGATGAGGAGTTGGCGCGACGCCTCTGGCGAGCGGTCGGCTTCCCGGACGTGCCGTCGGGCGTCGCCGCGTTCACCGACCGCGACGTCGACGCGACGCGCCTGGCGCTCGCGCAGGCGCCCGAGCGCGACATCGAAGAAGGGACGTTGCTCCAGCAGGTTCGCGTCATCAGCGGGTCGCTCGCGCGGGTCGCGTCCGTCGAAGCGGAGGGCATTGCCGAGCTGCTGACCGAGATGCACGCGGCGCATGCGTCGGACGACGAGATCGCGCTCGCGGTGCTCTCCGACACGCGGCTCGCCGACGTCGGCGTACTGATCGACTACCTCCACCGCCTGCAGCTCCGGGCCGCGGTGTGGCGCCAGATGGTCCTCGCGGCCGCACCCGACATCGCCATCGCAGTCGGCTTCGCCGATCTCTCCGGCTACACCAAGCTGAGTGCCGCCCTGGATGCATCGGAGTTGTCGGCGCTCGTGGGTCGCTGGGAAGCGGTCGCGTACGACACGATCGCGGCGAACGGAGCGCGCGTGGTGAAGACGATCGGCGACGAGGTCATGTACGTGGGCCTCACCAACGAGACCGTGGCCGCGTCGCTCGCGCTCCGCGAGGCGGCGGCCGCGGCAGGGCTCCCGCCGCTGCGCATCGGCGTCGCATCCGGGCCCGTCATATCGCGCGACGGCGACTACTTCGGTCCGGTGGTCAATCTCGCGAGCCGGCTCACCGAGATCGCAGCGCCCGGCGAAGTGTTGGTCCCGGGGGCCTTGCGCGACGAGTTGCGCCCGGACTCAGGCTGCGACGTGCATTTCGTTGCTCGGGGCACGCAGCAGCTGCGCAGCATCGGTTCCGTCGAGGTCTTTGCCCTCGAGCGCAGCGGATAGCGTTCAGCGGGTGACCACGGAACGTCTGAGCCTGCTCCAAGTCCACGCCCACCCCGACGACGAGGCCTCGAAGGGTGCGGGGACAACGGCGAAGTATGCGGCCGAGGGTGTGCACAACGTGCTCGTCTGCTGCACCGGCGGCGAGGCCGGCGAAATCCTGAACCCGGCGGTCGAACACCCGGGTTCGCCGGAGGCGATGTACGAGCTGCGGATGGCCGAGCTCCGCGAAAGCGTGCGGGTGCTGGGCTACGCGTCACTGCGGCTGCTCGGTTACCGCGACAGCGGCATGCCCGATACCGAGGAGAACGCTCGTCCCGACAACTTCGCCAACGCACCGCTCGACGAGGCGGTTGGCCGTCTCGTCAAGATCATCCGCGCCGAACGCCCGCAGGTGATCATCACGTACCGCGAGGATCGCTCGTTCTACCCGCACCCCGACCACATTCGCGTGCACGAGATCAGCCTGCCGGCGTTCGACCTCGCGGGCGATCCGGAGGCCTATCCCGACGCGGGTGCGCCGTGGCAACCGCTCAAGCTGTACTACGTGTCGTGGTCGATCGCACGGGTCAAGGCCCTGCACGAGGCATACCTGAGCCGGGGCGAGGAGAGTGTGTACGCAACGTGGTTCGAGCGTGGATTCGACAAGGATCGGACCGACGACTTCACGACCCTCATCGACGTCGGCGACTTTCTGGCCAAGCGCCGCGCCTCGCTACTAGCGCATCGCACTCAGGTCGACCCCGAAGGCCACTGGATGCGGCTGCCCGACGATGTCGTGCGCGAGGTATTCCCGTGGGAGGAGTACACGCTCGCGCGATCGCTCGTCGACAACAACGTGCCCGAGGGCGAGTACGAAGACGATCTCTTCGCCGGCGTACGTGAGCGCGTGCAGCAGCAGTAGCGATGATCGTCGAGTTCGTGGTCGCCGTGGGGAAGAAGGAACAGGCTCGCGGCTGGGCGCGAGTCGACGATGGCGCGATTGTCGGGCGCGGCGAGGGTGCGCCCACGGCGCCTGCCGACGTGACGTTCACCGCGACCCCCGCCGACGCGCAGGCCCTGCACGACGGCACGCTCGATCTCTCCGTGGGTTTCATGCGCGGCCAGGTGAAGATGGCGGGCGACTTCGGCGCGCTCTTGCAATTCCTGCCACTCACGGGCGGGCTCTCGCCTCGCGTGTCGGTCGCGGAAATGCTGCCCGGCTGAGACTCGTTGCTCGAGATCTGTTTCGCTGCGGGTTCCCCGCATCCTGATCGGTCGAGCATCGACCTCATTGCCGGACGAGTCTGTGTCGATGAGATCGTAGTGACAGACCGGCGAAGTGTGCAGGTGGGATCGGAGCTGGACCGCCTCGCGCACTGGGAGGGGCTGATCGCAGAGTTGGCGACCGCAGTGGTCGTCACTGATGTTGTCGGGCGGATTGTGATCTGGAACCGCGCCGCGACGGAGCTGTATGGATGGCCCGCCGACGAGGTGCTCGGCCGGCCGATCTTGGGCCTCCTCCTCGCGCGGGAGGTCGAGCTCGACGCGGTGGCCGTATTGACATCGGTCGCGTCCGGTCAGCCGTGGGCAGGTGAGCTCGAGTGCAGGCGTCGAGGCGGGTCCCCCCTGCCGGTTCATCTGACCCTGTGCGCCGTATACGACGACAGCCGAGCGGTCATCGGCTTCGTTGTCGAGTCGCGTGATGTCTCCGACCTGAAGGCGGCTGAGCATGACGCGCGGAATGCCGAAGGGCAGCTGATCGAGGAGCTGCGAGCGACCGACGCGCGCCAGCAGGCGATCGTCGCGCGATCGCGCGACGCCACGATGTTCGTCGAAGGCGATGGCACGATCCGTTGGGCGAGTCCCGCTACGAAAGAGTTGCTCGGCTTCGCACCCGAGCAGTTGGTGGGCCAGAACGGTCTCGACCTGATCGATTCGCAGGACCAAGAACGAGTATTTGCCGAGTTCCTTTCCATGCCCGGGCTCGGCGACCATGTCCGCACCGAATTTCGCGTGACGGGGCCAGAGGGCGACGTGCGTTGGCTCGAAGAGGACGCGACCAACCTCGTCGACGATCCCGACGTCGGGTACGTCGTCGCGAACATCCGCGACATCACCGACCGCAAACGCGCCGAGGAGCAGCTCGCGCGACTCGCGTTGTACGACCCGCTCACCGGGCTCGCGAACCGGTCTTTGCTCATCAACCGGCTCCAGCAGCTCCTCGCACGCGGCAGTCCGGCTGCCATTTTGTACATCGACCTCGACAACTTCGGCGATGTCAACGACTCTCTCGGCCACGCGTTCGGCGACGAACTGCTCAGGCTCATAGGTCGGCGGCTCGACGGTGCGGTTGCACAATCACCGTCGACGCTCGCTCGGGTGGGCGGCGACGAGTTCGTCCTTCTCTGCGACGGGGTCAGAGACGTAACGACGGCGGTTGTGTACGCCGAACGGCTCCGTGAGACCTTGAGATCGCCCTTCCAGCTCGGCGAACACGAGGTCTTCGTCGCGGCGAGCGTCGGCGTTGCCCTTAGCCCGGGCGACGCCACCGGTCTCGTGCGCGACGCGGGTATCGCAACGCATCAAGCCAAGCTCCTCGGACGCGATCGCGTCGCGATCTTCGACGCGAGTCTCGACTCGATCCAACGAGATCACCTCACCCTGCAGAGCGAGCTCCGTTACGCGCTCGACCGTGACGAGCTTCGCGTCTGGTACCAACCCATGATCGACTTGCACACCAACCGCGTCGCTGGTGTCGAAGCACTCGTACGCTGGGAACATCCGGAGCGGGGTCTTCTGGTCCCGGCACAGTTCATCGACGTCGCCGAAACATCCGGACTCATCCGTGCCTTGGGGAGCCAAGTACTGCACCAGGCCTGCGTGGACGCTCGGACATGGAACGAACGTGGCGTCCCGCTCCGCGTCTCGGTCAACGCCGCAGTCGCGCAACTCAACAGTGGCGACTACGTCACCGAGATCCAGGCGGCGCTGCAGGACTTCGAACTCGTCGCGGGGCAGATGACCATCGAGATCACCGAGACGGCTGCGATGCAGGTCGCCGACAGTCTCGACACCCTGCGTGGCATCCGCCGCCTCGGGCTCCACCTCGCCCTGGACGACTTCGGCACCGGCTACTCCTCTCTCTCATTCCTGCGCGAGCTCCCGATCGACGCCATCAAGATCGACCGCTCATTCATCAACGGAATCGGCACCAGCGCACGCGACAGGTCAATCGTTCAAGGCGTCCTCGCGATCGCGGCCGCGCTCGGCCACGCCGTCGTCGCGGAAGGCGTCGAGACCGCCGCGCAAGCAGCGTCGCTCCGCCAGCTCGGATGCCGCTACGCCCAAGGCTTCCTCTGGTCAGGACCCGTCCCCGCCGTCGAGGTCCAAGGCCTCGCCGACCACCTGGCACACAACCCACGCGCGTCGGGATGAGCACCGACGTCTCATCGACATTCGAGACGGCGTGCTAGGGCGGGCATTGGACGCCGGCGAGTCCGACGTCGCTGCAGAAGCCTTGGCGCGCCAGCTTCCATTTTCCGTCGATGAGATGCGCTTCGTTGAAGCGGGGCGCGAACGACGGGATGCTGTAGTTCGGGATGTCGATCTCGTATTGGACCGCGGCGACGGTAGGCGACAGGAACACGAGGTCGTCGAGTTTCAGGACGGCGGTCCGGACTTGCTCTTTGAATGTGCCGGTGCGCAGCTTGGCCATGATGTCGGCGAAGCCGTGCGAGTCGTCGAAGTACGCGAACGCGGCGTCATCGTTCACGCCCTTGGCGTACGCGTGGTTGAACGTGTCGATCACGGCCTGACGGGCAGTCGCGGCGTCGACCGGCTGGTGTGCGCCGGGCGCCGGCAGCTTCTGCGGGGCGGTACACCCGGCGTCGTACGGAACCGCCTCGGTGAGAGCAGCGATGGTTCTCGTCGCGATCGTTCCGCCCAACGCGTCGAGCGCGGCGAGGGTGATCTTGGCGTCTTTCAGGTCGGGGCTGCCGTGGCCGACCAGCACCGCGATGCCGCCGACGGGCGCCATGGCATCTCGCGAACCGTTGGGGAACGACGCGCGCAGTGTCGCGGCCTCGGTCGGACCTTGCGCGATGACGATCCATCGGCCGGCCTGCTCGTTCTGGCCGATCACGCTGAGGGTGCCGCCGACCTTCGACCCGTCCTTTTGCGCAGCGAACAGCGGAGCGAACCCAACACCCGCGACCGCGTCGTCGGACACGTCGGCCTGCACGTAACCGTTCGGGTAGCACCAACCCGGCGGCGTCCACCACGGCGGCCCTTGAGCTGTGGAGACAGGCGCAACGTTGGCGCGATACGCGCGGATCGTCACGCCCCCCGCGGTCGTCCGAGTAAAGACGCGCGCCATCGGCGTAGCCACGTAGGGACCGGGATAAGGAACCCAAGCGGTACCCGAGCTCGGCGTCCCCACATTGATGAGGGGTCCGAGCTGAGTCTGTTTGTTAGAGACCGGGCCCGAGTAATTGTTCGGCCCGCCGACCAGGCCCTGCGATGAAGCGAGCGACTGGCCGTTCGCGGCCGAGATCATCGGCACTGCGGCATGGGTGGCGACAACACGATCGACTGGGGCAGTCGGCCTGGCTTTGCGGATGGCTGTAGCCGCTGGCGGGCCGTGACCGGCGCTGTGCACCGCAATGACAACCGCGACCGCCGATACGCACAGCGTGAGCGTGAGTACGAGGAACAACGCGCGCCTCGCACGCCGTGCGCTGCGTCCCATCCGGTCGGTGAGGTCGGCCCAGTCGCTCTGGACCGATACCGCGCTGGCCCGTGCCGCGAGGCGACCGCGGAGCTCGTCCTCGAAGTCGTTCATAGCTCGATCACCTCTCTCAGGCGCGCGATCGCGCGGTGCAACAACGATCCGACCGTTCCGGGCCGGCAACCCAGCGCACTAGCGATATCGCTCTCGTCGAGGTCGTGCCAATAGCGCAACACGATCGCGGCATGCTGGCGGGCGGGCAGTGTCTCGAGGACGTCGAACAACTCATCGGCACCGAGATCGACGATCGTCGATCCAGGCGAGGCGCTGGTCCGACGCTCGCGGAACATGCGCCGATGGAGAGACGTGCACGCGTTGACGACGGCGCGGCGGAGGTATGCCCGCGGATCGCGGACGCGCGACCACGCCCGGTGCACTGAGACGAACGCGTCCTGCACGACGTCCTGCGCGACGTCCAGAGAACCGGTGAGCAAGAAAGCGAGACGGACCATGTCCGCATGAGAGTCCCGATAGAGATCGGCGAAGCTCGGACCAGGCGACCGGACGGCGCGCGTACTCGGCGCCACGGGCGATGCCCGGGCGTCGGGCTCCCGAGCCGGCGACCGTTCGTGCACTGCTCCTCAGACGCTCCAGCGCGCCGATTCCTTGCACGGCACCGTATATCCAGCCAGGCCAAGCGATCGGCCTAGCGCGTCCTGACGTCGGGACGTACGCTCGACCCGTGACGACCACCGCAGAGCGACTGCGCGACGCCAGCGCGAAGACTGACATTGCCCAGGCTTGCGTCCGTGCCGATCAGGGTGCATCTCCGGTGTTGATCGCGGTAATGGGGGAGTTCGCGACGAAGGCCGCAAAGGCGACGCACTCCGATGACGAGCGAACGGCGGTCATCGAGTTCGAGCAAGCCGGCGACAGCGCCAAGGCGGCCGCCGAAGCCGACACGGGGTTGTCGAGTGATGCCCGTGAGTCGGTGCTCGCCGCTCACCTGGCGATCTGCAAGCTGAAGGCTCGCGCCTGACCGTACGGCGCGCCTGGTGGTGAACACAGCGCGCGCGGCTTCAGCACTGCGACCGCAGCGTGGAGCGCAGGATTGGCGGCAAGCGAGTCGGACGACGGTGAGGGTCTCCCTCGAGCCCTTCGAGCAGCGAAGCTGCGCACCGACGTGCCTGACCAACGGCACGCCGCAAGCGTGGTCAGGACACCGAATCGGCAGCAAA